>JAUSIH010000080.1 GCA_030648205.1 Dehalococcoidia bacterium
AACGACGACCATCCGGCTCCAGAACAGGAACTCGATGGAGTTGTGGTTGTACCTATAGAAGAACTGGAAGGCGAAGTCCCACTGGCGCGCGTTCCCCCAACTCGGGTCGTCCAGAGGCACATTGATGGGGAAGAACAGGAGAGGCACGGCGAGAATGTCCTTGAAAAGCGGCGGATGCGGATATTCCAGGCGGAAGTCGCCCAGCGTCAGATGCGTGTACCCGCTTGAGACGTGGGGAGGCTCGTCGAAGGTGGCGGAGAGGGCGCGGGCCGTCAGCGCGCCGCGCACGACGAACGATAGCAGGAGCAGGGCGACGAGGAGGGCCTCCCCGTAGCGCCGGACGCCGGAACGCTGCGCCGTGGTCGGGAGGGCGGCGTCCTGCGCGCCGGATATGGCCGCGTGCGGTGAAGGCTCCATAGGCTGTCTCTGCGCACTCCTGCTCAGCGGACGAGGCTGGGACGCTTCATTATACGCGAGGACAGAGCGTCACACGGCCTTGCACAAGAAGGCCGCCGGGGAAGCCGCTGTCACCCCTCGTCCTTCGGCGGAAGGACTCGGAATGACATTAGTCCACATGTTACCCTTTCACCGAAGGACGAATGGTCTTCATTAGTTCATGTCCACAGCGTGGATTCATGCGCGGGCCCGGCCTCACCCCGGAACGCGCCAAGTGTGGGCTTGCCGCGTACATTGCACCGATGGTACTCTTAGCCCCGCGGACCGTACGGAGGCGACAATGGCCCCGACCACGGAGGCGTTCAGGAAGGCGATGGGCCGCAAGCTCACCATGAGCGGCGCCGAAGGACTCACCATGCGCAGAGAGTGAGTCCCGCTCATCCTGAGCCTGTCGAAGGATGAGGCGACAAACTTGTGAAATGAGTTCCTATTGACCCTTGCGGCGGACGGTGACCGTCGCCAGCGTCACCTTCTCCACTCCCCTCAGCGCCGAGAGCATCCCCCATACGCCTCGCGCTATCACCGACTGCGCGAACGGGTTCAGGGACACCGCCTCGCCGTTCATGGTCAGCGCGATGTCCACACCATCACCCTTTTGCGCCTCCCGTGCGCGCTCCACCAGGAGCGCCTCCAGTCCCGCAATGTCCTCCAGAGAGAACAAGGGACATGCGACGACGGGAGAGCCGTCCGAGACCACGGCGAGCCGTTCCTCCGGCGCCGTGATGAGGTCCGGCCCCAGGGACTGACGGTGCACCTCCACTTTCAGAAACCCTTTGGTCTCCTTGTAGCCCTCGGCGAGCACCAGGTCGTGCTCCACCGCCAGCGCGGCGGCCAGAGTCGCAAGGGGGGTGTCCGCCGTCGCGCCCCTGATCGTCACGAGTTCCTTCGGCGAGCTGAGGACCATCGTCCGCGCTCCCGCCCGCCGGAGCCTGTAGCTGTCCTTTCCCGCCTGATCGAACTCAAAGTCGCCATGAATATGGTGCTTGATGGCCGCGACGCTCAGGCCGCGGCCCGTCAGACGCGGGATCAGACGTTCCAAAAGCGTCGTCTTCCCCGAGTTCGACTTGCCCACAATGCAGAATACAGCCCCCATAGCTACCTCCTGTCGCGTTCTTCAGCGGCGAGGGCGAGGGCCTGCCGCAAAACATCCGGAGTATTGACGTTCAAAAACGATCTCCGCCACGCGGGAATGCGCCGCATGTCCCCGCCCCGCACCCAGAGGACGCGCAGCCGGGCCAACAGGTCATCCAGCCTCCGCAACCCTTCCGCCAGCGTCCTCTTCCCGGCCTCAGCGCCGGCGGAGGCCCTGTAAACGGCGTGCAGCGACTGACGGCGCCCGTCCACCAGAGGCACCGCGGCGTCGGCGTCGCCAATCCGTCCCGCCAGGAAGGCCAGCACGTCCGGCGACACGAACGGCGCGTCGCAGGAGACCACGGCGACGAGCGGGTGGCGGGCCTGCTTCAGCCCGGAGACGAGTCCCGCCAGAGGCCCCGCGTCCGGTATGACATCAGCCAGAACGCGCACGGTCGCCGGCAGAGGAATGGGAGATTTCCCGTCCTGAGTCACCACCATGACGTCGTCGCTCAGGGAGTGCAACCTGCGGACGACACGCGCCAGGAGAGGCTCGTCCCCAAACAGCATGGTCGCCTTGGGGACGCCCATGCGGCGGCCTCGTCCTCCCGCAAGGATGACAAGGCTCAGCCCATCCATGCGGGCATCAGGAGGCGGCCTTTGCAAAACCCTCACCCTCTGAACTCCCTCGGATGACGTTTGAAAAGAGCTCGGCCAACCTTCACAAGATCACCAGGGTGACAGACACGCCTACCGCAGCGCGCCCAGGAACCGCCCAATGGCCTGGTTCACCGCGTCCGGCTGCTCCAGCATCACCTGGTGCGTGCCGCCCGGGAACACCTCCAGCGTGGCGGAGGGAAGCTTCTCCGCCAGGAAGCGCCCGTACTTGACCGGCGTCATCACGTCCTCGTCGCCCTGGCATATGAGCGCGCGCGCCCGCACCTGGCCTATCCGCTCCAAGATATCGAACCGGTCACAGCAGACCAAATCGCCGTGCATGACTGCGGGGCCTATCTCGTCCGTCTTCTGGAGCAGCATCCCGCGGACGTCCGGCGCCACCTTCGCATAGTTGGCGGCGCGCGCCTGGAGCCAGCGCTGGCGGGCGGCTTTGTCGGTCGCCGCCGCCTGGCACTCCGCCAGAACGTCGGGATGCACCCGCAGGCGCGCCCCCGTCCCGACCAGGACCAGGCCCCTGACCTCGTCCGGGTACTTCATCGCATACGTGAGGACGACAGCCCCGCCCAGAGAGTGTCCGCCCAGCACGACGTCGCGGTAGCCCCTGCCCCCGATGTAGCCGCGCAGCCACTCAGCGTACAGCTCCACGCTGGCGCACGGCGCGCCGTGCGGATGGCCCGGCAGGTCCACCGCGACCGCGTCCGGGAAGTGGCGCGTCTGGTAGTGGTAGCTCAGGCTTGAGCCTCCCGAGCCGTGGACAAGGACGAGCTTCATGCGACGCCTCCTTATTCCAGCACCATGATGGAGGACGACTTGATAATCAGGAACACGTCCTGGCCTTCCCGCAGGCCCAGGCCGGCGAGGGCGTCCCGCGTGATCTCCGCCGTCAGCGGCACGCCCACGTCCGCGCCGTGCGCGCGCGCTGCGGCGTACACGAGCACGCGATTGCCCACCGGATGCACCCCTGCAATCCGCGCCGGGAGCACGTTGCGCGCGCTGATGCGCCCCGGCCGCTCCGGCGCGATGATGATATCCCCTGCTCGGATGGATACGGTGATAGTCCGGCCTGGCGCCGCGTCCATCGCGGACACCCACAGGTCCGCCCCGTCCACCGTCAGGCGCGTCATATCGCTCTCGCGGCGGTGCTCCGCCACCACCGCGTCCACCAGGTTCTCCAGCGCGCCCACGTCTTCCGCCGACACCGCGCCGGGCGTCACCAGCACGCGGCGGGGCTTGTCGAAGGCCTGCTGCGCGCCGTGGGCCAGCGCCAGCACCTTGTCGCCCAGCGCCAGCGCCTCCGAGATGGAGTGCGAGACGTACACCATGGGAATCGCAAGCTCCCGATGGACGCGCCTGAGATAGCGCAGAATGCGGCCCCGAAGGGCCGCGTGCAAAGATGCCAGCGGCTCGTCCAGCAGCAGCATCTCCGGCGACGTGGCCAGAGCGCGCGCCAGCGCCACGCGCTGACGTTCGCCGCCCGAAAGGGTCGCGGGCCGCCGCTCCAGCAGACTGTCAAGCTCCAAAAGCTCCACCAGGCGCCGCGGGTTGATGCGCCTTCGCTCCAGAGGCGTGAGCCGGTAGCCGTACAGGACGTTATCCCAGACCGTCAGGTGCGGGAACAGCAGGCCGTCCTGGAAAACGTAGCCGACGCCGCGCCTCTCCGGCGGCAGGTTGACCCCGGCGGACGATGAGAACAGGACGCGCCCTTTCAGCCGTATCTCGCCCTCGTCAGGCGACATCAAGCCCGCGATGGAGTCCAGGATGGTGGTCTTGCCGCTGCCTGACGGGCCGAACAGGACCGTGATGCCCGACGGAAGGTGGACGTCCACGCTGAGGCGGAAGGCGCCCCACGTCTTGCGCACCCGCAGGTCGAGGAACGGCGTGTCGAGCATGCGCTTACAGGGCAGCGCGCCGCGCCAGGCGCTGGTGGACAGTCAAAGAGACCAGCGCCAGCACGAGAGACACGGCGACAAGCCGCAGGGCCGCGGCGTCGTCGCCCGTCTCCAGGCGGCTGAAGATGGCGGTCGGCAGCGTCTGCGTCCGGCCGGGGATGTTGCCCGCCACGACAATCGTCGCGCCGAACTCGCCGAGCGCGCGGGCGAACCCCAGCAGCGCGCCGCCCAGGATGCCGCGGTACGACAGGGGCACCGTCACCGTAAAGAACGTCCGCCACGGCCCCGACCCCAGGCTCCGCGCGGCGCCCTCCAGGCGAGTGTCCACGTTCGCCATCGCCACCTCGATGGCCCGCGCGATGAGCGGCAGCGACACCAGTCCCACCGCCAGCGCGGCCGCGACCCACGTGAACACCAGGTCAATGCCCAGCACGCCGTACAGGACGCCGCCGACAGGCCCGTGGCGGCCCAGGAGGAGCAGCAGCGCATAGCCCGTCACCACCGGCGGCAGCACCAGCGGGAACGACACGAGCGTGTCCAGCACAGGCTTGCCGGGGATGGAGCTTTTGGCCAGCAGCCAGCCCGCCGCCAGGCCGACCGGCAGGGCGATTAGCGTGCCCGCGAGGGCCACCTGAAGGGAGAGCAGGACAATCTGAAACTCAGCGGATGACAGCATGCCGCCCTCGCGACGCTATTTCCGGGGCGCGGGCACGAAGCCGTATGCCTGAAAGACCTCCCGCGCGGACGGACCTTGCAGGAAGTCCAAGAAGGCGGCGGCGCTCGCGCTGTTGGGTGACGCCCTCACGACCACGGCGCTGTACACAATCAGAGGATGGCTATCGTCGGGGAACGCGGCGACGACCTGCACGCCACGGCCCGTCTGGACGTCGGTGCGGTACACCACCGCCGCGTCCGCGCTGCCCGACTCCACGTAGGCCAGGGTGGTGCGCACGTCGTGGCCCAGGATAAGGCGCGCCTGCACCGCGGGCCACAGGCCCAGAGAGACGAGCGCCTGTTTGGCGTAGAGGCCCGCCGGCGCAAGGTCGGGATCGGCTATCGCCAGCCGCACGTCGGGCTTCCTCAGGTCGTCCAGCGCGCGGACCGGGCCCGCTCCCCGTGGCGCGACCAGCACAAGATCGTTGGTCAGAAGCTCCCGCGAGGAGCCGGACACCGTCAGCCCCTTGCGCTCCATCTCCCGCACGGGCTGAACGCCCGCGGAGATGAACACGTCGGCGGAGGCCCCGCGCGCTATCTGCTGGGCCAGCGAATTGGACGGGCCGAAGTTGACGTCCGCGCGCACGCCGCGCTCCTTCTCGAACAGCTCCGCCTGCGCCTGCAGCACATCGGTGAGGCTGGCCGCGGCGAAGACCAGTATTCTCCCCCGCGGCGCGCTCCCGCAAGACGACAGCAGGACCAGCGCGACCGCAAGGGCGGCTACGTACCCCAGACGAAGGACAGGGTCAAAGGACATCATACGCCCGGCTCCGCCACGAGAGCGCCGCCGAGACATGAGCATGCGGTCACACGAACCGAGCGGAGAGGAGCCTCCCGCACAGCAAGAGGCGCCGGGCTACGCGGCCGACAGCCCAGCCCCGGCGTTCGCGGCGGCCTGCGCGGCCTGCACGTCCGCCTGGCCGAGCTTCTCCCGCAGGATGCGCTTCAGCACTTTGCCCATGGGGTTGCGCGGCAGCTCTTTGGCAAAGACCACCGACTCCGGCTTCTTGAAGCTGGACAGGCGCTGGCGGCAGAACTCTGTCAGCTCCTCCGGCGTGGCCTTCTGGGCGTTCTTCAGCACCACGATGGCCCGCACGCGTTCGCCCCACTCCACGTCCGGGATGCCGATGATGGCGGCGTCGTCCACGGCAGGGTGGGCCATGAGCGTCTGCTCCACCTCCTCCGGGCTGATCATCTCGCCGCCGCGCTTGATGATGTCCTTGGCGCGACCCGCCAGGAAGATGTAGCCGGCGTCGTCGCGGTAACCCAGGTCGCCGGTGTACAGCCAGCCGCCGCGGATGGTCTTCCGCGTGGCGTCCTCCTGCTTCCAATAGCCCTTCATGATGCGGTCGCCGCGCGCCACAATTTCCCCCACGACGCCTTCCGGCACGTCCCTGCCCATCTCGTCAACGATGCGCACCTCCACGTCCGATAGAGGCTTGCCGATGGAGCCGAGGCGCTTCAGGCGCTTATCCACCTCCGCGGGCGGCAGGCCCTTGGGGATCTTGTGGTCCTCCGGTCCGAGAGCGCAGATGGTGCCTGCAGACTCTGTCTGACCGAATGCGTTGATGAACTGCGTATCGGGCAGCGCGAAGATGGCCTTCTTGATGACCTCCAGCGGCATGGGCGCGGCGCCGTAGGTGATGACCTTGAGGCTGGACAGGTCGTACTTGCCGAAGTCCGGATTGTCCAGGAGCTGCTTGAGCATGGTGGGCACCATCATCGCCCGGTCCACCTTGTTCCGCTGGACCAGCTCCATCCACTCCTTCGGCTCGAACTGGCGCTGCACCACGAGGGTGCGCCCTCCATAGACAGAGGACATCATGGCCTGCACCCCTGCTATGTGGTACAGAGGCACCGTCAGGATGTTTTTCTCCACGGTGTCCGGGTCGGCGGGCGTCACGTTGTTCAGCACATAGCCGGAGAAGCTCTGGTGGGTGAAGGAGACCCCCTTCGGAGAGCCGGTGGTGCCCGCGGTGAACATCAGGATAGTGGTGTCATCATCAGCGGAGTCCGGCATGACCTCGTCGGCGGAGGCGGCGGACAGGAGCGCGTCATACTCCTCCATGCCCTCCGCCTTGCCCTCCAGACTGATGATGTGACGGACGGTCTTGAGATGCGGGCGCATGGAGTGCGCCGTGTCCCAGTAGCGCTTTCCGACAAGCAGCGCCCTGGCTTCGGCGTTGTTAATCATGTAGCTGAGCTCGTCCGCCCGTGCGCGGAAGTTCAGGGGGGACCAGACCGCGCCGAGCTTGGCGGCAGCGAAGTAGGTTTCAACGACTTCGTTGCAGTTCACCTGGAGGACGGCAAGTCGGTCCCCCTTGCCGACGCCCAGGCCCCGCAGGGCGTTCGCCAGGCGGTTCGTCCGGTCGTTGAGGTCGGCGAAGGTCAGGTGTCTGCTCTCGAAGACGACCGCCTCCTTGTCCGGGCAGATGGCGCTGGCGATGGTCAGGAACTCCGTGGTGAGCATGGTCTCGGTCTCCTTTTGCGCCGGAGGCTTATCCCCCGCATTATAATCAAAATTTGACGTTTTGCGAAATATCCCGCTTCAGGCGCCGCGCCGCCAGCCGGCGCTCCAGAGCCAGCGCATCCCGCAGCGGCATATCCGCTCCCCCGGCCAGCGCCTCCTTCGTGTAGCGTACGACGCCCCCCGGCAGCGCCGCGAGCCGCCGCGCGGCTGCCTCGGCCTCCGCGAACACCCGCGCCCGCGGGACGACGCGATGCACAAGCCCGATGCGCAGCGCCTGCTCCGCGTCTATCCGCTCGCACCGGAGCAGCATGTCCATCGCCACGCCGGGCCGAATAGCGCGCGGCAGCGTCTGCGTGCCGCCCGCCGCGGGAATCATGCCAAGCTGGACCTCCGGCAGGGCGAACACACAATCGTCCGCCGCTATACGCAGGTCGCACCACAGCGCCATCTCGATGCCGGAGCCGAGCACGAACCCGTGCAGCGCCGCGACGAACGGCTTGCGGATGTTCTTCCACAGCCCCCAGACGTCGCGCTCGAAGCGGACCTGGCGCGCGGAGACCTGCGACGGGTTGCTCCCGAACTCCGAGAGGTCCGCGCCGACGCAGAAGGCCCGCTCGCCCGCGCCGCGCAGGATAACGGCGCGCACGTCCGGGGCGTCGCGCACGGCGGAGAGCGCCGCCCACATGCCGTCCCGCATCGCCATGTTGTAGGCGTTCAGCGTGTCGGGACGGTTCAGCGTGATGGTGGCGACGCTGTCTTTTATGTCCAGTTGGATGACGTCAGACATTTCAATTCACTATGCCGCAAATACGCGGGGTATCTCATCCCCCTCGGTCCCCCTTCCCCTGCAGGGGAAGGGGGAAGACAAAGTGGGATTCTGGGAGGCGTCCTCCCAGACCCTCCGGCGGGCGATCCCGCGGTCCTGCACCGTCCCTCGCTGACCAGCGTCCTCCGCTGTCATTCCGAGCGCAAGCGAGGAATCTCCTCGGCGGAGTCAGGTAGCAAGCCAGACCTATCGTCCCTCGAACTTCGGCGACCGCTTCTCGAAGAAGGCGCGGATACCCTCCGCGCGGTCGCGGGTGGTCTGCAGCAGCGTGGACAGGTCGGCCTCCAGCCGCAGCCCCTGCTCCAGCGTCATGTCCTGCCCGTGCCGCACCGTCTCCTTCAGGTAGCGCGTCGCGAACGGCGCATACCCGGCGAGACGTTCGGCCACGGCGCGCGCCGCATCCGCAAGTCCCTTCGCCGGGACGACCTGCATCACCAGCCCGACGCGCAGCGCCTCCCGCGCGATGAGGGTCTGCCCTCCGAGAAGAAGCCCCTGCGCGGCGCTATGCCCCACAACCCGAG
>JAUSIH010000081.1 GCA_030648205.1 Dehalococcoidia bacterium
CTCGCTGACGACGGCGCGGATGGCGACCACGTAGCCGTAGGTGCGGAAGTCGCCCATGACGCCCACGCTGTGCGTGTCCGTCAGCACGGCGAAGCTCTGCCAGAGCTGGCGGTAGAGGTTCGCCTTCTTGACCTCGTCCATGACCACCCAGTCCGCGCCGCGCAGGCTCTCCAGCCGCTCGCGGGTCACCTCGCCGATGACGCGGATGGCGAGGCCCGGCCCGGGGAACGGCTGGCGATAGACCATCTCCTCCGGCAGGCCGAGCGCCACGCCCACCTCGCGCACCTCGTCCTTGAACAGGTAGCGCATCGGCTCGATGAGCTTCAGCCGCATGCCCTTCGGCAGTCCGCCCACGTTGTGGTGCGTCTTGATCTTGGCCGCCACATTGCTGCCCGTCTGGCTCTCGATGACGTCCGGGTAGAGGGTGCCCTGGGCCAGGAAGTCCACCTTCCCCAGCCGGGAGGACTCCTCCTCGAAGACGCGGATGAACTCGTCGCCGATGACGCGGCGCTTCTCCTCCGGGTCCACGACGCCCTTGAGGCGCGTCAGGAAGCGGTCGGAGGCGTCCACGTACGCCAGGTTGACTTTCATATGGCGCTGAAAGGTGTTGCGGACTCGTTCCGGCTCCTCGCGCCGCAGCAGGCCGTTGTTGACGAAGATGCAGGTGAGCTGGTCGCCCACGGCGCGGTGCACCAGCGTCGCGGTGACCGCGGAGTCCACGCCGCCGGAGAGGGCGCAGATGACGCGCCCTTCGCCGACCTCCTGGTGTATCTTCTCGACGGCTTCGGTGATGACGTTGCCCGGCGTCCAGGTGGGGCGGCAGCCGCAGACGTTGTACAGGAAGTTGGTCAGGATCTGACGGCCCATGGGCGTGTGCACCACCTCCGGGTGGAACTGCAGGCCGATAAGCCCCTGGTCATTTCCCATGACGGCCATTGGCGCGTTGTCCGTGTAGGCCAGGGCGGTGAAGCCAGGGGGGAGCTGCGTGATCTGGTCGCCGTGGCTCATCCACACGGGCATGGCCGACGGAAGGTTCGCGAAGAGGCGGCTCTTGACGGGGTGGTCGCTGGCGCTCATGTGCAGCACCGCGTGCCCGTACTCGCGCTTCAGGCCCGGCGACACCTTGCCGCCGAGCTGGTGGGCCAGGAGTTGCATGCCGTAGCAGACGCCCAGGACGGGCACCTTGGACTCATAGACATAAGAGGGCGCCATCGGCGCGCCCGAGTCGTACACGCTGGCGGGCCCGCCGGAGAGGATGATGCCCTTTGGCCGGAGGGCGTCCAGGCGGTCGCGCGGGGCGTCGTGCGGCATGATTTCGCAGTAAACGTGGGCCTCGCGCACGCGGCGGGCGATGAGCATGGTGTACTGGGAGCCGAAGTCAATGATTGCGATGGCGTCCCGGCGCGCCGCGGGCGTCTCTTCGCCCGGCGTGACGGAGGGGCGCCCAAGCTTCTGTTCCGCGACTTCGAGGTAGGCGGAGACTTCCGCATCGCCGCTGGCGGTCACGCGACGGCCAGGGCCGGCCTGCGGGTCCTGCGGAGGCGCCTGGTCTGGGGTCATCGTATGCGTAGCTTAGCACCCGTGCTATACTGAGTCAAGGCGAACGCAGCTATGATGACTGAGCTGGACAAACAGATTGAGCGAGGGGTAGCCGTCCTCAGGACGGGTGGCGTCGTCGCTTATCCCACCGATACGCTGTTCGGCCTGGGCGCTGATGGGTTCAACAGCAAGGCTGTGCGGCGCGTCTTCGCCGCGAAGACGCGCCCGCTCTCGGAGGCCGTCCCGCTGCTGCTGGCGGACGTGGCGGACATGGAGCGCGTGGCCGTGGACGTGCCGGATGTGGTCTGGCGTCTGGCGCAGACTTTCTGGCCCGGCGCGCTGACTCTGGTGGTGTGGCGCGGCCCGGCTGTGCCGGACGTGGTGACGGCGGGCGGCCCGAGGGTGGCGGTGCGGGTGCCGCGGCACCCCGTCCCGCTGGGGCTTGCCCGCGGCCTGGGTGCGCCGCTGGTGGGCACCAGCGCCAACCGGCACGGCGCGCCGAACCCCCGCACGCCGGAGGAGATCGTCGCCCAGCTTGGGAAGGCTGTCGGCTTCGTCATAACGAGCGGCCCGCCTCCCGGCGGGACCGAGTCCACCGTGCTGGACGTGACCGTTGACCCGCCGCGCATCATGCGGCAGGGGGCCGTGGCGCGCGTTGACATCGAAGAGGTCTGCGGACTGGCGCCGTAGGAGGGGCCATGCGCATAGCGATAGGGTGCGACCACAGGGGCTTGAACCTGAAGCGGGCCATTGCCGACTACCTGCGGAAGGCGGGGCATCAGGTCCAGGACGTGGGCGCGTTCACCGAGGAGTCGGTGGACTATCCGGATATCGCGCGGGACGTGGCCCAGGCGGTGGCGCAGCGGAGAGCGGAGCAGGGCGTGCTGGTGTGCAGCACCGGCATCGGCATGAGCATCGCGGCCAACAAGGTGGCGAGTGTCCGCGCCGCCCTGTGCGTGGACGCCTCCACCGCGGAGCGCGCCCGCGCCCACAACGACGCCAATGTCCTCTGTCTGGGCGAGTCCGTTTGCACGCCGGAGAAGGCTGTGGAGATCGTGAAGGCGTACCTGGGCGCCTCCTTCGAGGGAGGGCGGCACGCCCGCCGCGTGGAGAAGATTCGTCAGATGGAAGGCGTGCAGGCATCCGGCCCATCTCCCAAGTCCGGCATAGCGCCCTAGCCGCGGCTGCTTAGCGACCCGCCTGATGTCCGACGCGCGGACCTACCCCGAGCTCTTCGACCGCTACGGCGACGACGTGGAAGCCGTCCTCCGTGAGCGTGTGGAACGCGCGCCCCGGCGGCTTGCGCGGATGATGTCCATGCACTTGGGCTGGGAGGACGACAAAGGCCAGCCCGCCGAGCGCCGCACGCCTCCGCGCCTGCACGCCACTCTGTGTCTCCGTGTCTGCGAGGCCCTGTCTGGAAGCCACACCCCGGCGCTGCCCGCGGCGGCGGCTGTCGAGCTGCTGCACGCCGCCCTTGCGGTCCACGAGGATATGCAGGAGGGCAGCCCTGAGCGGCGCGGCAGGCCGACGGTGTGGTGGACGTGGGGGCCAGCGCAGGGTATCGCTACGGGGGACGCTCTGTATGCCCTGGCGCGCATGGCTGTCCTCAGCCTGGGCGAAGCCGGGCTGCCGCCGGACCGGGCGCTGCGCGTCGCGGGGATGCTGGACGAGGCGTGTCTGCGCCAGTGCGAGGGCCAGATCATGGACGCGGAGTCGCGCCTTCGCCCTGAGATTGGCGTGCAGCGGTACATGGACCTGCTGGCGCGCAAAGAGGGCGCGCTGCTGGGCTGCGCCGCGGGTGTGGGCGCCGCCGTCGCGTCCGGTGACACTGGCGTGGCCGCCGCCTTCAGCGCCTACGGGGAGAAGCTGGCCGTGGCGCGGCAGCTCCGCGACGACGTGGCCGCCGTGTGGAACGCGCCGGGAGCGTCCGCGGAGCATGGCGGCGAGTTCTGGGCGCGGCGGAAGGCGTTGCCTGTGCTCTACGCGCTGGAGAAGGCGTCTCCTCAAGAGCAGAAGCAGCTACGGACGCTCTATGGCAAGCGCGCTCTGGATGACGGGGACATGGCGCAACTCCGTGGCCTTCTGGAGCAGGCGGGCGCCCGCGCCCACGCCGAGGAAACGGCGCGGCGCTTGCAGGAAGAGGCCCTCGAAGCGTTGCGGCGGGTGTCTCTCGGCGAAAGGGCGACAGTGGATCTGGTGGCCCTGGCGCGACTCCTGGGACAGCCTGGCGTTTAGTCCTGATGTGGCCCATCAAGCAAATCATCCGGTCTAGCCGTGATGGTGCGTTTTTCGTATAATGGACGGGCCGTCCGCGGCCACACCTGCACAATAAGCTTCCAGGAAGGAGACTATGCAGAAGCTGACCGTACGCGACATCCCCGTTCAGGGCAAGCGCGTCCTCGTGCGCGTTGACTTCAACGTACCGTTGCAGAACGGCGTTATCGCCGACGACAGCCGCATCCGCGCGGCGCTGCCCACGCTGACCTATCTTCTGAAGCAGCACGCCAGGATCATCGTCTGCTCTCATCTGGGCCAGCCGAATGGGGCCGTGGACGAGAAGCAGCGTCTGGCGCCGGTAGCCCAGCGCCTGGGGAAGCTCCTGGGCTTGCCCGTGTGCTACGTCCGCGATTGCGTGGGGCCGGAGGTGGAACAAGCGGTGGCGTGCCTCAAGGAAGGCGAAGTGCTCCTGCTGGAGAACCTGCGCTTCCACGTGGAGGAGGAGAAGAACGATCCCGCCTTCGCCAGGGCGCTGGCCTCCCTGGCCGATGTGTACGTGGACGATGCTTTCGGCGCGGCGCACCGGGCGCACGCCTCCATCGTCGGAGTGGCCCAGTACCTGCCGTGCGTGGCGGGCCTTCTCATGGAGAGGGAGATTGACTACCTGTCGCGTATCCTGGAGTCGCCGGAGCGGCCCTTCGCGGCGGTCCTTGGCGGCGCCAAGGTCGGCGACAAGATAGGCGTCTTGGACAGGCTGGTGGAGAAGGCGGACGCGGTGCTCATCGGCGGGGGCATGGCCGCCACGTTCCTCAAGGCCCAGGGTCACGGCATCGGCAAGTCGCTGCTGGAGCCGGACCGCATCAGCTACGTCTCAGGCGTTCTGGCCAAGGCCTCGCAGTTGGGCAAGGCGCTTCTCTTGCCTACGGACGTGGTCATCACCACGGAAATCAAGTCCGGCGCGCCGTCCAGAGTCGTCCCCGTCCAGCAGATACCGGACGGCTGGCTCATCGCGGATATAGGCCCGGACACGACGAAACGCTTCACGCAGGAGCTTCGCGGGTGCCGCACTGTCATGTGGAACGGGCCGATGGGCATCTTCGAGATACGCGCGTTCGCGCAGGGCACCAAGGCCCTGGCGGAGACGCTGGCAAGCCTGAAGGCGACGACTGTCGTGGGCGGCGGCTCCACCGCGGAGGCGGTAGAGGCGCTGGGCCTGACCGACAAGATGAGCCATGTGTCCACTGGCGGAGGCGCCTCGCTGGAGTTTCTTCAAGGCAAGGCGCTGCCCGGCGTGGCCGTCTTGAAAGACAAAGCCCTCTTGTCAGGCGCACGGCAGGCGTCCGCGGGAGGCCGCCGGTGATTGATTTTCCTCATCTGGCGGATATCGTCGAGTCCAGTCCGTCCAAGATACTGATGCTGGTCGCCGACGGTCTCGGCGGCCTGCCGCACCCCGAGACAGGCAAGAGCGAGCTGGAGACCGCGCGCATCCCTAACCTGGACCGTCTGGCCCAGCGCTCCGCCTGCGGGCTGACCGTGCCCGTGGCGGCGGGGGTGACGCCCGGCAGCGGGCCGGGACACCTGGGACTGTTCGGCTACGACCCCCTGAAATACATCATTGGGCGCGGCGTACTGGAGGCCATCGGCATTGGGCTGGACGTGCGCGATGGCGACGTGGCCGCGCGCGGCAACTTCTGCTCGGTTGAAGCGCAGGGCCTCATCACCGACCGCCGCGCCGGGCGCATCTCCACGGAGCGCTGTACGGAGCTGTGCCAGCGGCTGTCTGCTATCAAGCTCGCGGGCGTGGATGTGCAGGTGGCGCCGGTGCGGGAGCACCGCTTTGTGCTGATGCTGCGCGGCCCGGGCCTCTCGCCGGACGTGTCGGAGACAGACCCGCAGAAGACGGGCGTGGCGCCTCTGGACACTCGGGCGGAGTCGGCCAAGGGGCGTAAGACGGCAAAGCTGGTGACGGAGTGGGTGACGCAGGCCCGCGGAATGTTGGCGGACGCGGCGCCCGCGAACATGGTGATGCTCCGAGGTTTCTCCCAGCTTCCGCGGCTGCCCCAGATGGGCGAGGCGTACAGGCTGAAGCCCGCCGCCATCGCCGCCTATCCCATGTACAGGGGCCTGGCCCGGCTGGTGGGCATGGAGGTCATCCCCACGGGCATGACCTTCAGCGAGGAGATGGATACGCTGGCCCAGCGCTGGCGCGACCACGACTTCTTCTATCTGCACTACAAGCCGGCGGACTCCGCGGGAGAGGACGGCGACTTCTCGCGCAAGGTCTCGATGCTGGAGGCGCTGGACGCCGCCATTCCGCGTCTCCTGGAGATGAAGCCGGACGTATTTATCGTGGCGGGCGACCACTCGACGCCCGCCGTTCTGAAAGGGCATAGCTGGCACCCGGTGCCGTTCCTTCTGCACTCGCGGTGGACCGGCGGCCTCGGCGTCGCCGGCTTCAACGAGCGGGCGTGCCGACAGGGCGCTCTGGGTGAGTTCCCGGCGACCCGTGTCATGCTGCAGGCTCTGGCCCACGCGGGCAAACTTATGAAGTATGGGGCATAACCAATGGGGACACGTGTTCCGTTCATAGCAGGCAACTGGAAAATGCACACCACCGTCCTGGAGGCGGGCGAGCTGTCTCGCTCCATACGGCAGGCTCTCGCACGAGTCCGGGGCGTGGAGGTGGTGCTCTGCCCGCCGTTCATCTCCCTGACGGTGGTCGCCAAGGCGCTGCAGTGGTCGTCGTTAAAAGTCGGCGCGCAGAACGTGCACCACGAGGCAAAAGGCGCCTACACCGGGGAAGTGGCGCTTGAGATGCTTAAGGGCATCTGCCAGTATGTGATCGTGGGCCATTCAGAGCGCCGCCGACACTTCGGCGAGACGGACTCCGCCGTGAACCGGAAGGTGCGGGCGGCCGTAGCGGCGGGCCTCAATCCCATCCTGTGCATCGGCGAGGAGATGGAGCAGCGGAAGGCGAGCAAGACCAACGACGTCATACGTCAGCAGGTGCGCGGCGCGCTGGATGGAGTGTTGCGTCCAGACGGGCTGGTCGTCGCCTACGAGCCGATATGGGCCATCGGTTCCGGGCAGACGCCCACAGGCAAAGAGGCGGCGGCGGTCGCCGTGGTGGTGCGCGAGACGCTGGCCCAGTTGTACGACCCGGCGTTCGCGCAGGCCACGCGCGTGCTGTACGGCGGCAGCGTGACGGGCGCGAACATCGGCGCGTTCGTCCGCGAGCCGGAGATAGACGGCGCATTGGTGGGCGGCTCCAGCCTGAAGTCGGACGATTTCGCGCACATCGTCAAGGAGACGGCGCGACTGCGCGGTGGCAAGGTTGACGCCACGCCGGCGGCCAGGCGCGGCGGGCGTCCCGCGAGGTAGGGTGGTTGACCTCATCCCTCTGGCCCCCTTCTTGAGGGGGTACGCCCAATTGACCGGACAGTTCCGTATCTGGGGGCGGGATGACTGTCCGGACGATGGCATGATCACTATGACACGTCCCGTCTTCCAAGACAAGCTCCAGGAGACGGCGACGACCCCCCGCGTCTAGCATATCCACCTTGCCGCGAACCTTCTCGACAAACGCGAGGACATGGTCTTCGATGTCCTCGACCGCTTGAAGGCGCTGGAGCTTCTGCTCCAATTCCATTGCTGTCTTCGTGAGTTCGTCCCTTTCGACGGTCAGCGCGCTCATCCGTAACCGCATCCGGTCGTCGGGTATGAGCCCCTTGCCGTAGCCTTCGATCAGCCGGTCCATCTCGGCGGGAATGTCTCCCAGCCGTTTCCGAGCGATGCCCAGGTCTCGTTCGATGCCCGTCCTGGTCAACGAACCTTCCTCGTGTCTGCGCCGCAGTTCCAGCCAAGGGAAACAGACTCCTGTATCTGCTAAGATGCTCATAAGTACTTAGGGGCGCATGTTTCGACGAGTGAGGCCACCTCATGCATATCCTGGTCTTTAATTGCGGAAGCGCCACGTTGAAATTTCGCCTTTTCGATCTCGCGGAAGGCGCGCCACTGGACCACATCTGCCTTCTCGTACTGGGCAAAGTCGACCGCATCGGCCAGCAGGCCCATCTCGAGTTTAGGCTTGCAAGCGGCCAAACCCTCAACACAGCGGCCACTGTGCGAGGCTATGCGGATGCGGTGAGGCTGGCGATTGACCAGCTGTCCTCTCAACAGTTGCTGGACCTCAGGGAGCAAGTGGTGGTAGGACACCGTATCGTACATGGCGGCTGGCAGTTCTTTGAGCCAGTGTTGTTGGATAACGAGGGCATTGGTGCAATAGAGGAGGCAAGCAAGCTCGCTCCCCTCCATAACAAGCCGGCGCTCGAGGCCATTGGAGCGGCGCGCCAAGCAATGGGGGGTGCAGTGCCCATGGTAGCAGTCTTCGATACCGCCTTTCATCACAGACTGCCGGACGTGGCTGCCCAGTATGCCATCCCAAGGGACTTGGCCAATCGGCATCACGTCCGCCGGTACGGGTTCCATGGCCTTGCTCACCGTTTCATGATGGAGCGGTATGCCCAGATTCTGGGCCGCCCTGCGGAAGCGCTCCGCCTTATCACCCTTCAGCTTGGCAGCGGATGCTCCGTCGCGGCCATCGCTGAAGGACGTTCCGTAGATACCTCCATGGGGTTCACTCCTCTGGAAGGGCTGATGATGAGCACCCGTAGTGGCGACCTTGATCCTGCTCTCGTGGGCTATCTCGCTAGTCAGGAGAGCGTGCCGGTAGCGAAAGTGGAAGAGTGGCTGAACCATGAATCGGGCCTCCTTGGCGTTTCGGGGCGCTCCGCTGACATGCGCGATCTGTTGGAGGCGCAACGCCAAGGCGATGCCTCCGCCTCCCTCGCAGTCGACATGTTCTGCTACCGCGCGCGTAAGTACATTGGGGCTTACTTGGCAGTCCTCGGAGGCGCCGATGCCGTACTGTTTGGGGGCGGCATTGGGGAACACGCGCCGGAGGTCCGCGCACGCATCTGCTCAGGTATGGAATGGTGCGGTCTTGCCCTGGACGATGTCCGGAACGCTCACGCGGTCGGCATAGAGGCAAACATCGCTACAACGGAAGCGGGGATCGGCGCCTACGTGATGCCTGTGGACGAGGAACTGGTTATCGCCCGTGAAACGGCGAGGTATATTCGGACTCTAGGTCAGCAATAGCCCTAAAGACGTGGGGAGATGGAGCCAGCAATGCAAAACCAGCAGAGCGATCTCGAAGCCCTGCGCGCCGAAGAGGCGGTGCAAGACTATCGCCGGCATGACCCCAAGGCAGACAGATGGGCAAGAGGCTATGGTGCAATTCAGCATTCTGTGGAGACCCAGGTGAGGGTCATTCACATGGCAGAATCGCTCAAGGCGAAGGGCGTCCACGGCGACGGTGTTGGGTTCTTCGATGTCATCTATGCTGCTGACCGAATCACGAATGCCGCCATGTGGCTGGTAGTCCACATGACCTACGCCCACAACGTGTTTCTGGATGGCCGCGACCTCCGGAGAGATGACTTCAAGTCCCACCCGGAAGGGCACACAGGCGGTTCCCTCAATATGGTGCCCGCCTATGTCGGCTACCTGGCTGCAAATGCAATCACGGGGATAACCCGCTCATGGATCATGGGGCAGGGCCACTGTGTCGCGGCGATTGACTCGGTCAATCTCCTACTGGACAACATGTTGGCTGCTCATAGCAGCCGTTACTCCCTGACTGATGAAGGGCTTACCAGGTACGTGCGAGATTTCTACTCCTATCAGTTCAACAGCAATGGGCGGCAGGACTCTCCACTGGGCAGCCACGTCAACGCCCATACAGCGGGAGGGCTGGCGGAAGGAGGCTACCTGGGCTTCGTAGAACTGCAATATGTCCACATGCCACTGAAAGGTGAGCGGCTGGTAGCGTTCCTTAGCGACGGCGCCTTCGAGGAGCAACGCGGCAGCGACTGGGCCCCACGCTGGTGGCGGGCTGAGGACTGCGGCCTCGTCACTCCTATCATGATCAACAACGGGCGTCGCATTGACCAGCGTACGACCATGTCCCAGCAGGGCGGCCCGGAATGGCTGGCCCAGCACCTGCGCCTGAACAACTTCAGCCCCGTCATCTTCGACGGTGCAGACCCCGCAGCATTTGCCTGGGCGATTATTGAACAGGAGACTGCACTTGAGACCGCAGGTGAGGCCGTGCGCTCCGGCAGGGCGCAGTATCCCGTGCCGCTTCCGTACGGCATTGCGGTAGCGCCCAAAGGCGCAGGTTTTTATGGCGCAGGGACCAACCTCGCCCACAACCTGCCCTTGCCTGGCAACCCCAGCGTGGACGTCCAGTCGGCGCAGCTCTTCGCCCAAAGCGCACGTCGCCTCTGGGTACCGGTGCAGGAACTGCAGCAAGCAGTGGGGCTGCTGCAGCGTCACACGGTCTCAGACAGACCCAAGGAACGGGACAGCGCCCTTGCCCAGCGGAACGTGTCGCTCAAGGCGAGCCCTCCCCTCCAAGCTCGTCCCGTGCCTGCCGACCGCAAAGCCCCCAGCCGGTGGACACGGTCGTCGCCTATGACGGCGGTGGATAGCGTGTTCCTCGCGACCGTCCAGGCGAATCCGCATCTGCGCCCCAGGGTGGGCAACCCCGATGAGATGCGGTCCAACAGGTTGCAAAGCACGTTGGACGACCTGAGGTTCCGTGTCACTGCGCCTGAGGGGGGGATTCCCGAGGACGTTTACGGTGCAGTGATTACCGCCCTCAACGAGGAAGCAATAGCCTCTGCGGCCCTAGGCAACAAGGGCGGCATCAACTTGGTCCATACCTACGAGGCCTTTGCGCCCAAGATGCTGGGCCTCTTTCGCCAGGAGATCACCTTCACCAGCCAACTACGGGAGGCAGGCAAGGCACCCGGCTGGCTTTCCGTCCCTCTGGTACTCACCTCCCACACTTGGGAGAACGGCAAGAACGAACTATCCCATCAGGACCCGACGATGGCGGAAGCCATGCTTGGGGAGTTTTCTGACCTCTCTCGCGTGGTGTTCCCACCCGATCACAACGCAGCCGCTGAGACGATGCGCACGCTCTACCAGACTAGGGGCCAAATTTGGACGCTTGTAGTTTCGAAACAGGATGCGGTGGCGGACCTCTTTACGGAAGCGGAGGCCATGCAGTTGATGGACCAGGGGGCTATCCGCCTGGAATGGTTGGGCTATGACCTCCCCGGGCAACGGCTGGTGCTTACGGCCATAGGGAGCTACCAGCTAGAGCAGGTAATTCTCGCGTCCAACCGGCTGGCGGACAGAGCCGTGTCACACTCCGTGGTCTACATGCAAGAGCCGGGCAGATTTCGTGCGTCGCGCAACGACGGCGAGCGCCACCATGCCGCGCCAGCGTCCCTTGTGCGGGACCTTTACCCAGGCCATCTGGAGGCGCGGGTTTTCCTTGTCCACACCCGCCCCGAACCGATGCTGGGCGTCTTAGGCCCGCTCAACACCGGCTACGGACGCACCGCTGCGTTTGGCTTTCGTGGAGCCGGAGGGACGCTCACTGTCAGCGGCATGCTGTTCGTCAATGGGTGCACCTGGGGCCACGTCGTGCGCGAGTGTTCGCGTGTGTTGGGAATGGAAGAGGCTTTGCTGCTAACCCAAGAGGAAAGGGCAGCGCTGGACGGCAAGCGCTCTCCGAACGGAGTCATCATCTGACGACGCTGCTCTACCGTTGAATACTCCGGGAGCGTCAGCCTCCTCTGTAACTGAGGTTGTCCCCGAAATGCGGACAGGTTGCTAAGCGAGAGTCCTAGCCCTAAACTGAACTGGTCCCAGCCCCTTCTCCGCACCAAACTGAGCGAGCCTTTTGGAGGTGTTTCAGGCCAATTTCGCTGCTTCCATGAACTCGTTCGGGCTACGGTTGCCGAGGGCACTGTGGGCGGGATGCTAGTGTAGTGCTTCCTAAATCTCGTTACCTGCGAGACTCTGCAACGCCGAGCGCTCGGCTCACGGCGTTGATCGCCTTTGCATTGTTCCTGGTCTTTGACCCAGCGAACCATCCCCCTTAGTTCCCCTTCCTTCTCCGAGGAAGGGGAACTAAGGGGGATGGGGGTGACCCCCAGTGCCCCCGTTCCTTCGGTTTCGCTCAGGACAGGCTACGGGGCTCTGCCCCCTCTGGCTCCCTCGTGCCGGAGATTCCAGACGAACCCCTTCGTAACGAAGCGTTGGAAGCACTACACTAGGACAAGCTTGACCATGTGATCCCTCCCCTTTTAGAACTTGGACAGCTTTATCTATGCCCCTTTCATATACTTCTCCGGGTCCTTCTCAAACGCCTTCTTGCACTCGGGCGCGCAGAAGTAGTACGTGACGCCCTTGTACGCCCAAGTGGCCGCCGCCTTCTTCTCGTCCACCGTCATCTTGCAGACCGGGTCAATGGCCGCCATAGGTCATCCTCCTTCGTGACGTATTTCCTTCAGCCTGTCAGGGGCTGAGACGGAACAGATTCCTCTCAGGGCGCGCGCCCTCAGTCGAAGAGTCCAGCCCAGTAGCAGTAACGAAGCAATACCGATGTAACGCTGTGCGGGCGCGAAAAAGGTGAGCGCTCCGGACATGCCTAGCAAGAGAACGACGACTTTGTTGCAAATTGGGCAGCCGACGGCCAGCATGGAGAGGAAGCCTCCCGATATAGTCTTCCCTTCGCCGCCTCCGGCGCGCATCCGGGGGACGAATGTCTCGGCGATAAGGCCGATCAGCACCGCAGTCGCCGCCCAGATGATGTAGTCCTGCATCCGGACAGGCGTCATCCGGACGAAGAACGGATCGTCGATGATAGCAGTTGGTATCCCTGTCAGGACCAGGGCAATAAGAGCCGCAATTGCTGC
>JAUSIH010000082.1 GCA_030648205.1 Dehalococcoidia bacterium
CGCCGAGGTCATACGCCCTGCGCAGGAGGTCTACGCCGCGCTGGTCGTCCTCGGCGCCCCACCAGCTCGTACTGACCGTCCAGAGGCCGAAACCGACGGCGGAGAGATGGAGATCCGTATTGCCAAGCTTGCGATACTTCATGCCCGCCCCTTCGAATGCAGAGGTTCTGCTGCACCGCACATTATAGCGGCCGTGGGCGTCAGACGCAGCACGGCGGTAATGCTCCGTACGTCATAAGCGTTTTCGAACCTTCCATCGGCGGCCGCGAAGTAGACGGCGGCCAGCGGCACGACGCCGAGTCCCCGGAAGGATGTCCGCCCGGTAACAAAGGGCGCGCCAGCAGCGCCGCCCCCGGGCCACGGTCGCCTAGCGTCCTGGCGCGACTCTTCCTCGGCTACTCGATAGGCCAGCCGGGGATGATGGCGTCAATCTCCGCCATCAACCGAATCGTTTCCTTCAATGCCACCACGACCTTCTGGTAGTGCGCCACGTCGTCGTACGAAAGCTTGCGCCCCCTCCGGTCCTTCAGCCACTTCTCGCACACTTGATAGCCGCCGATATGAAATCCCCACACCTCCGGCTCCACCCCCTCGAAGTACTGCGTCTTGTTGACCCACACCCGCCTATCCGGCTCCGCGTACCGCACCTTCTCCACCTCATTCGTGCCACTGACCGGAAACTTTGCCACCACCTGCCCCAGCGCCGGCGACTCCATCAGGTGCAGCGCCACCAGCTCCGCCCCCTTCTGCGCCAGCGCCGCAAACAATCGCTTGTCCGATGTAAACGGCACCCGCGGGAAATCTGTCTTCAGGAATTCTGCGTAGCGGCTGCGGTACGTCGGCGAGTGAAGGATGGCGTAGGCGTAGTGGAACACGTCCTCCGGCCCGATGGAGGTCTCCAGGTCACCCCGCCCATCTAGAACAAAGGACAGGCCAAGGCTCCGCTCCAGGTCGGCGATGAACTCCGGGTTCAGATTGGCGCGACGGTCGTCCGCCTGATAAAGGCCGCTAGCCACCTCTTGCTCCGACGGGTAAAGGTAGAGAGGGAAGCCTGAGTTGATGTCATACGCTGCAACCGACTTGTGCCCGCAGATATCCCTTGTCGCAAGCAGGCCCCATTCGTCCACGGTCTGCCGAGTACTAATCATTGCCACGTTTTCGCCTGCGAGCAAATGACGCATGACATCCCAAGCCGGGCGGCTTGTAAGGCCACGGCAGTAGTACAGCCAGCGGACGTCAAATGGCCTATAGAGGCAGCGCCGAATATTCGCGGCATCGAACGTCGTCTTCTCTCTTCGTGAAAGCAAATCGTAGCTTGATGAACCCCTGACCCCATACTTCTCCCGAAAAGCTGGCTCCATTCCTTGGGCAGAGTAGAACATCCTCATGCGCGCATCCAACGTTTCACGGTCAAAGTCGAAGAACAGGTCATCGCGGTCGGTCTTTATGCCGTTTTGGTTGATAGGCAAGATGTCCGCCAGCCACCACCCTGTCTTGTACTCTTCCTCCAGGCTCCAATCCTTCGGCACGAAGAAGAACATGGGCGGCTTTGGGTCCACCATTTGCCATTCGGTTGTCGCTATGTCCCTCTCCAGAAGCCATTCGTACTTGCCTTCCCGCAGCCCCCATACATCTACGTAGTTCACCCTAGCCGGTCCCGCCTTGGCCGGTTCCTTGAGGAAGATCCCTATCGCGACGCCCTGCTGGATATCGAACACGTTCTCGTCAGGCCCTCCATCCGGCGTGCGCTCTCCCTTCCTGCCGTTGCCGTGCAGATTCACGATGTAGATATCTGTAAAAGCTGCCATCAGGCATTCGCGCATACGCCGGTGCGTGATCCCATCCGTGTAGGTGTTGTTCGTGATCAATGCCAGAACGCCCGTGCCAGTTCGGTCGATCCGCCATTGGCCGAAGCGAACAAACTTGATGAAGTCATCGTCTAGGTTGAGCTTCTTTTCGTGTAGGTCCTTCTTATAGTCTTCCAGGAGGTCAAGAATCCACTTGCCCTTGTTCACCATGCCGAAGTTAGAGTACGGCGGATTTCCCATCACCACCATGATCGGCTCATCTTTCTTGATCCTGGCCGCCGCGTTCGCCTCATCCGCTATGAACTGGGCAAACAATACCTCCGTCCTCTTGATCGCCTCTTCCAGCGTGTTCGTCAGGTAGACTCCCAGCCGCTGCTCGCTCTCGAACTGGTAGCCCAGTTCCTCCAGCACCAGCCCTAGCTTCAGGTGCGCTATCGCGTAGGGCGCCATTAACAACTCGAACCCAAACACCCGCGGGAGCAGGTATCGCGCCACGTAGTCGTTCCACGTCCCCGACTGCCCCTGAGCGGCCAGAGTCTCGTTTATCAGCTTGATGGCTGTGTACAGAAACGTCCCCGTCCCGACGGCCGGGTCCAGTACCAGCGTGTTGCGGTCCGCCAACCCCAGCGGCCGATTGAACCTTTCCCGCAGCAGATAGTCCACCGACCGCACGATGTAGGACACCACCGGTACCGGGGTGTAGTACACCCCGCGCATCTCCCGCATCTTCGGGTCGTATTCCTTCAAGAACGTCTCGTAGAAGTGGACGACGGGGTCTTCCTTCTTCGTCCGCTTGCCGAAACCCTCCAGCACAGCGGCCATGTCCGCCTCAGCCAGCAGTTGGGCCAGATCGTCTACCAGCCACGCTATCCGGTCGTCCAGGTCCGGCCCCGCGATATGGTTGAACAGCGATCTCAAGAACGGGTTCGTTTTCGGCAGCATCCACGCCGCCGCCTGGCGCGTGAATGTGCCGCCGCCGTTCCCCATCGCCCGCGCCGCGAACAGGCCGTAGGCGATCGTCTGGGCATACATGTCCGCGAACTGCTCCGGGCCTAGGTCCGGGATCAGCGTCTCCCGGAACGCTGTCAACTGGCTGTGCAGCGTCCCGCCCTCCGGTTCCCTTTCAAATGCCCGCACAATTAGGTCCCGGGTCATTCGCCCCAAGCGCGCCATCCGTTCCGCCAGTTCCTTCGGCGTCCCTACCGAGGGCACCTTCAGCGCATAGAAGCCCCGCAGCAACTCGAGCACCCCTTCAGCCCCCGCCTCGCTAAAGGCCACCTTGCCAGCCGGCGTCACGGTGCCTGTCCGCGCCAGCCCTCGCTCCGTCCCGTCCACAAACCAGCGGAACTCCAGGTAGTTCGTAAACACCAGATTTCCGAGGCTTTCCCTATACCGCCTAAGCTGCTCACCGTCCTGGGTCCTGGGCTTGGTACGCTCCGAGTCCTTCTCGATCGCGTCGAGGCTCTTCCATACATCCTTAGCTTCCACATATCCCACCGTCGTTTCTCCCCGGCAGACACGGAAGTCCGGCGCTCCGCACGCAATGCGCTTCGGCTCGTTCGTCGCCGTTACGCCCTCTTCAGCAGCTTCCAGCAACGCCTGCAGCGCGGGGCGGTGCGTGTGCTCGGTCGCATCGCCTTTGCTAAGCGCTTGCTCAACCTGTCGGGCGTATTCGCGCAGTGTCTTGATGTCTTCCATTGGCATCATCATACTCGCCGCTAACCCGGTCCGTTAATCCGTTCCCTATCCGTTGACAGATTAGACCGGCTTATTCCGGCATCACTACTCTGGCATTGCGCCTCCTGCCCCAAACACCGAAACTGCCAAACAAACTCGCCCCCCCGCTCGCTTCCCCCTCCGGCGCGCGAGGGGTAGACTGGGCGCCAGACGACGAGGGAGGAGGCCGCGATGACCGTTCGCGCCGAAGCCCGTGGGTTCGAGGAGAGGGAGATCGCGGAGGCCGTCAACCTCTGCGACGCCAGAGGCCGGCTGCTCCCGGCGGCTGTCGGCTGGTCGCGCCGCCCGCTGCATACCTGCAACCTGAGCGGTCACCCGCTACGCAAGAAGCGCTGGAACTACTGGTGCATCACCAGCGACAGCTA
>JAUSIH010000083.1 GCA_030648205.1 Dehalococcoidia bacterium
CGCAATCTGGCGGCGGGACCCACCCCCTTCTCCAGATTGCTCCGTCCTCCTTCCGCGGAAGGACTCCTCGCAATGACAAATCGTACCGCGGAAGGACTCCTCGCAATGACAAATCGTAAGCGTATTCGGAGATAAGACACAAGGAGCTACAGATGAAAGCTCTCGTCATCGGCGGCACCGGCCCATCGGGCTACCAGATCGTCGAGCGGCTGCTGGAGCGCGACTACGACGTCACCATCTACCACACGGGCGCGCACGAGCTTGAGTTCTCGCGCCAGGTCGGCCACATCCACGGCGACCCGCGCGAGAAGGAGAGCGTCCAGAAGGACCTGAAGGGCAGGCGGTTCGACGTGGCGGTGAGCACGTCGGGGCGACTGCGGTACATCGTGGAGGCGCTCGCGGGGCAGGTGCGGAAGCTGGTCGCTGTCACCGGCGAGGGGATATACGAGGGCATTTTCGCGCGCGCCGGCCAGCCCACGCTGCCCGCGCTCATCCCGGAGGACGCCCCCAAGGTGATGGACGCCGAGAAAGACCGCTGGGGCTACATGGTGCGCGTCGGCGAGGAGAAGGTGTGGGAGCTGCACCGCCAGGGCCTCTTCGACGCCACTATCCTGCGCTATCCCTACGTGTACGGCCCGTACGCGTACCACCCCTTCGACTGGTACATCGTGAAGCGCGCGCTGGACAAGCGGCCCCACATCATCCTGGAGGCCGACGGCCTGACGCACCCGCACAGGGGCTACTCGGTGAACCTGGCCCACGCCTGCATGCTGGCCCTTGAGAAGCCGCAGGCCAGCGGCCAGACGTATAATGTGGGCGACGAGCGCGTGCTCTCGCTGCGGCGCATCACGATGGTCATAGCGGAGACGCTGGGCCATGCGTGGGACATGGTGGACATGCCCCTGCGGCTCAGCCCCCGGCGCAACCCGTACGCGCGCGTGCAGCACATCGTCTTCGACCTCAGCAAAATCAAAGGCGAGCTGGGGTACAAAGACGTCGTGCCTGTGGAGGAGGCGACGGCCCGGTACGCGCTCTGGCTGCGCGATCATCCTCCCGCGCCGGGCGGTCTTGAGGAGCAGGCGCTGGGCAAGAGCGCGTTCGACTATGCGGAGGAGGACCGCGCGCTCGCCACGTGGAAGGAGGGGTTGAAGGCGATGGGCGTCTCCTACGAGGACTACATGGCGAGCAAGTCCAAGCCCATCGGATGGCCGCGGGCCTTCCAGGGCGACATGCGGGCGATGTAAGCGGATGTCCATTGGTCAAGAAAGGCGGCGGCGCGCGGGGTGAAAATGCGCGGCGCAAGGGGAAAGATATGACGCCATCCTATGAACGGTTCTCCGGTGTGTGTGCTGTACTGGCCGGTGTCAGTGGCCTGCTCTACTCTATCGCATTTGTCATTCTGCGGGACAACCTTCTGAGCGCGGTCTTCCTGATGGCGGGCGGGCTGCTGTCGTCCGCCGTCTTCGTCGCGCTCTACAAGCGCCTGCGCGAGACCGATCCGCCCTTCGCGCTGTGGGCGCTGCTGCTGGGCTTCGTCGCGGCGTTCGCGGCGGCGAGCCACGGGGGCTACGACCTGGCGAATGTCATCAACCCGCCGACTGTCGTCGCGCCCGACCTGCCCAGCGGCGTTGACCCGCGCGGCCTGGCCACGTTCGGCCTCGCGGGCGTCGCCGTCTTCGTCGTCGGGTGGCTGATGGGCCGCAGCGGGGACTTCCCGAAGGGACTGGGCTACCTGGGCTATCTGCTGGGCGTCTTCCTGGTCGTTGTTTACCTGGGACGCCTGATAGTGCTGTCCCCGGCCAGTCCCCTCGTTCTTGGGCCGGCTGCGGTCACCGGCTTCCTTCTGAATCCCGTGTGGTACATCTGGCTTGGCCTGGCTATCTGGCGAGGCTCCCGAATAAAGATAGGAGAACGCAGACGTACAGAACCGCGAAGGAGCTAGGGCGCGACCGCCCGCGCGTGCACGACACGCGTCCCGCCGCCGAGCGGGCCATGCTGGTGGGTGTGGAGGTCAAGGGCAGGAGGGGCGTCCTCAGCCAGGAGGACTCGCTGGAGGAGCTGGCGCAGCTTGCCCGCACCGCGGGCGCGCGGGTGGTGGCGGTCGTGGCGCAACACGTCGCCCACCTCACGTCGGTCTATATGGGGCGCGGCAAGCTCGACGAGATGGTGGCGTCCCAGGCCGTCACGCCGTATGACGTCGCCATCTTCGACGACGAGTTGACCCCTGTCCAGCAGGAGAACCTCGAAACAGCCCTCAACGTCAAGGTCATTGACCGCACGGCCCTCATCCTTGACATCTTCGCCAGGCGCGCTCAGACGCAGGAGGCCCGGCTGCAGGTGGAGCTGGCGCAGCACCAGTACCTCCTGCCGCGCCTCGCGGGGCAGTGGAGCCACCTGGAGCGCCTCGGCGGCGGCATCGGGACGCGCGGCCCCGGCGAGTCGCAGTTGGAGACCGACCGGCGACTCGTCCGCAAGCGCATCCAGCGCCTGACGGAGCGGCTGGACGACGTGCGCATGCACCGTGAGCACTACCGCGAGCGGCGGCGCAGCCAGGGCGTGCCGGTGGTCTCTCTGGTGGGCTACACGAACGCGGGAAAGAGCACCCTCATGAACGCCCTCTCCCGCGCGGACGTCCTGGTGGAGGACAAGCCCTTCGCGACCCTCGACCCGGTCACCCGACGCATCATGCTGCCCAACGGTGGCCCCGCGCTCCTGACCGATACCGTGGGCTTCATTCAGAAGCTTCCGCACTCGGTTGTCGCCGCCTTTCGCGCCACCTTAGAGGAGATAGGGGAGGCCGACCTGCTCCTGCATGTAGTGGACATAACACACAAGAACGCGGCGGAGCAGGCGCAGGTGGTGGACAAGATACTGGCTGGCATGGGGCTGATGGACAGGTCGCGCATTCTCGTTCTGAACAAAGTGGACGTGCTTGCGCCGGACACGCCGGAGGGGATGGAGCCGGGCGTGGCTCTGGAGAGCCTGGTGGAGGCGCCCAGGGAGACGCGCTGGCCGGTGGCGCTGGTGTCCGCGGCTAAAGGTTGGGGATTGGACAGGCTGCGCGAGATGATAGCGCGGGAGCTGGAGAAGGCGGCGAAAGATTCAAAGGCCGCTGTGGCGGGAGATTCCTCACTGCGTTCGGAATGACGGGGCTTGGCTGTCACCCCGAGTCCTTCCACCGAAGGACGAGGGGTCTCCCCTGCGGGGTACTTCTCATATGGCGGTGCAAACTAGAGTCGATGAAAACTGGATACAATACGATGGAATAATGGCCTCAGGGTGAGGCTATCCTTGACATCGTACCAGCAGTGAATAGACCAACCTGTTAGTTCGATAGTCATATATGTGATAAATACGGCATTTCCTTCTGGCCCCGGGTAGACATAGTAGTGTCTGATTGCCTCCAGCCCATCCAATGAAAACATTTTGGAACGATTGGCAGAACCCTCGTAACTTTGTTCTGGCTTTTCCGCTTGATAAAGTTCTCCCGCAGTGAGCGGAGAGCGAAATGCGAACTTGGACACTTCCACTTCAAGAACGTGGTTTACGTCCACCTTTGGCGATGCTCGCCAATACCCACTACATCGCCCTTGTGCCCGCATACGTCTCATACGACGCTCGAAGGACTCCTCTGACCCGTCCTTCTCCGCACGTTCTCGCATGCCATATTCGTCCAACGGGATGATAGCGTCTTTCATCGCGCGTTGCAGAAGGCGATACGACTTTCTCAGTCCTCTGTCAGAGTACTGTTCGGTTCTTGCGCGGCGCAAACGTGCCTCTCGCTGCTCACAATCTTGCACTTGCTCAAAGGGGTGCTTATTGGTATCGATCTGAACACCCCAATCTTCAGGAAGCCATATCGAGAAGCCGAGTTTGTTGCTGGTGACGATAGCGCCCCGTCTCATAGCGGCTTCTTTGCGCGCTTTCCCCAATATACGACTGCCTCTCAAAAGGGAATCACGAGTTGTCCAGTATCTCACTTTGGAATGGGAGATGCCGAGGGACTGAGCTATGGTCCAGTCGGTGACTTGTCTTTTCCCTCCGAATCCAAGCAACTGCTCGACTTTCTTTCTAGCGTCTTTCTCCCCTGAAAGGAGTGTCTGTAATGCCAAATCCCGAATCTCCTGCGTTATTTGTGCTGTTTTCAAGAGGTTTTCTCCATTGGTGACAGATTTAGACCTCGTCCGTCTCTCGGGTCTTCTCCTAGTCCGGTTTGTGGCTGCGTAGCGCGCATCAGCGTCGGCTCAGCATGGCGAGCAGTCCGTCCGGCGTCAGCGCGCCCGGCGGCTCCCGCCGCGCGTCCACCATCGGCCTGGCCTCCAGCGCGAAGCGCTCGCCGAAGCGGGCCACGACCCGCTTGATCACCGTCTCCATTTCCACGGGTCTGCCCAGCAGCCGCTCGACGGACGTGACTCCCTTGCCCTGGATGCCGCACGGGACGATGGAGTCGAAGTACGAGAGGTCGGTCGAGACGTTCAGGGCGAAGCCGTGCGACGTGACCGCCGCGCTCACCTTCACGCCGATGGCGGTGATCTTCTCGTCGCCGACCCACACGCCGGTGTACGCTGGCTGACGCCCCGCGGCGATGCCCAGGTCGGCGAGGGCGCGGATGATGACCTCCTCCAGGTTTCGCAGGTAGGCGTGCACGTCCAGCCGGTCCTCGCGCAGGTGCACGATGGGATAGCCGACGAGCTGGCCGGGGCCGTGGTAGGTGACGTCGCCGCCGCGGTCAACGTGGAAGACGCGGACGCCGCGCCGGGCGAGCGCCTCCTCGGACAGGAGCACGTGCTCATCGCCGCCGCCGCGACCTATGGTGTAGGTGTGCGGGTGCTCGAGAAGAAGCAGCACGTCCGGGATGGCGTCGGCGCGCCGCGCGACGGCGAGGGCCTTCTGCAAGGCCCAGGCCGCGCCGTACTCGATGGTCCCCAGGCGCACGGGGATGAACGCGGGCTGTGGTGCGGTCACGTGCGAGTCTTTCGTATGGGGGTGGAGTGTCCGGACACATTAAAAGCTGTCCCGAAAATCCTCGGCTGATCTTCTCTCATGGTTCGACAAGCTCACCATGAGCGGTGTGTCCCGCTCACCCTGAGCTTGTCGAAGGGTGAACACGTATTTCAGGGCTGACTTCTAGTATACCGGAGTCTCCGGCCCCACGGCCTCCAGCGCGCGCTTCACCGCCTGAAGGAACCCCACGGCGGTGTGGCCGTCCACCACCCGATGGTCGAAGGAGAGCGTCAGGTTCATCATGGGGCGGATGACGACGGCGTCGCCGACGGCGACGGGCCGCCGGACGATGGCCTCCATGTTCAGGATGGCCGTCTGCGGATAGTTGATGATGGAGAACGAGGCCACGGAGCCGAGCGCGCCGGGGTTGTTCACGGAGAACGTCCCGCCCTGCACGTCCTGCAACGCCAGCCTGTTCTCCCGCACTCCCACCACAAGCTCGTGCAGCGCCTTCGCCAGACCGGCGATGCTCTTCTGGTCGGCGTGGCGGATGACGGGCACCATCAGCCCCTCGTCGCGGGCGATGGCGACGGCGATGTTGATCTCCTTGCGGACGATTATGCTGTCGTCCGCCCAGACCGCGTTCATCATGGGGTGCTGCTTCAGCCCGTCCACGACCGCCCTGATGACGAAGGGGACGTAGGTCAGCTCCACGCCGACGCGCTGCTGAAACTGCGCCTTCATGCTCTCGCGGAGGCCGACCGCGCCGGACATGTCCACCTCCAGCAGCGTCCATGCGTGGGGTATGGTGCGCGTGCTGCGCGCGACGTGCTCGGCGATCTGGCGTCGGATGGCGGACACGGGGATGGCCTGGTCGCCGGGCAGCGGCACGATCCTTCCGGGGAAGGACGCAACCCTCTGCGCTGATGTGGGCTGCGACGCCGGAGGTGCGGGCGACGGAGCGGGGGTCTGCCCCTGCTTGCGCTCCTCGACGTAGCGCATCACGTCCTGCTTCGTGACGCGCCCGCCGATGCCCGTGCCCTTGACCAGCGCGACGTCAATGCCGTACTCGGCGGCCATGCGGCGCACGACGGGCGTGACCAGCGGCTCCTCAGTCGCCGTCGGCCCTTTCGCGGAAGGGGGCTCAGGCGCGCGGGCCGATGCGGGCGCGGGCGCTTGGGCGGGAGGCGCGCTCGCGGCCCCGACGACTTCCTCTATCGCGGCCAGGTCCGTGTTCACGGGCACGGTCGCGCCTTCAGGAGCCAGGATTGCCGTGAGGACGCCCGCGGCGGGGGACGGCACCTCCACGTTCACCTTGTCGGTGATGACTTCGACGAGAGGCTCGTAGAGCGCCACGCGGTCGCCGGGCTTCTTGAGCCACTTGCCGATGGTGCCCTCCGTGACCGACTCGCCGAGCTGGGGCATGATGACTTTGGTGGGCATTTACCTCATCCCCCTCTGTTCCCCCTTCTCCTCGAAGGAGAAGGGGGAGGAAAAGAATCTGGGGGATGTCCCCCAGACCCCCGGCATGGACTGTGCCGCTGCACGTGCTTCTGGGGCACGAGCGCGGTTATGTTTCACGTTGCTCCCCCTGGGACGAAGGACGGAAAGATATCGGGGGATACCCCTGAGACCCCCGGCAGGGGCTGCGCCCCTGCACCCCCGCGCTTTATTGCATCATCGCTTTCTCACTTGCGGAGAGGGGCCAGGGATGGGGCATGCTGTCATTCCGAGTCCTTCC
>JAUSIH010000084.1 GCA_030648205.1 Dehalococcoidia bacterium
CCAGCCTGCCGCCCGCGCTGCGGGAGCAGCAGGAGAAGCTGAAGCAGCTTGAAAAGGACGAGGAGACGGCATCCGTCGCCACGGACTATGACCGCGCCGCCAAGATTAAGGCCGATCGCGTCGCCCTGAACAAGACGTTCACTGACGCACGCCAGTCCTGGATGCAGGAGAAGGGCCTGGACGACAGTGTGGACGAGGATGACGTGGCAACGGTCGTCGCCCAGTGGACGGGCATTCCGGTCAGCCGGATGTTGGAACGAGAGCGGGAGAAGCTCGTCCACATGGAGGAACGCCTGCACGAGCGCGTGGTCGGTCAGGACGCGGCCATCGCGGCGGTGGCCGACGCCGTGCGTCGCGCGCGCTCTGGCCTGAAGGACCCCAAGCGGCCCATCGGCAGCTTCATTTTCCTGGGTCCCACGGGCGTCGGCAAGACGGAGTTGGCCCGCGCGCTGGCGGCGTTCCTGTTCGACGACGAGAGCGCCATGGTGCGCATAGACATGTCGGAGTACCAGGAGAAGCACACGGTCTCGCGGCTCATCGGTGCGCCGCCGGGCTATGTGGGCTACGAGGAGGGCGGGCAACTCACCGAGGCAATCCGACGACGTCCGTTCAGCGTAGTACTGTTTGACGAGATAGAGAAAGCCCATCCGGACGTGTTCAACGCGCTGCTCCAGATCATGGAAGACGGACGGCTCACGGACGGGCATGGCCGCACGGTGGACTTCCGCAACGCCGTGGTCATCATGACCAGCAACCTGGGGACCATTGACTGGCGGCGGCAGGCGGTCGGCTTCGCCCGTCCCACGGCGGAGGCGCAGATGGAGCGCCAGCGGCTGCGTGAGTCCGTGGAGGGCGCGCTGAAGAAGGCGTTCCGGCCTGAGTTCCTGAACCGCATTGACGAGGTCATCATCTTCGAGCCGCTGACGCAGGAGCAGATAACGCAGATTGTGGGCCTTCTAATGAAGGAGGTCCAGAAGCGCATGGCGGAGCAGCGGATTACCGTGGAGCTGACGGAGGCGGCACGGACGCTCCTGGTAAAGGAGGGCTTCGACCCCGTGTACGGCGCGCGCCCGCTACGGCGGGCCATTCAGCGGCACGTGGAAAGCCCGCTGGCGAAAGCGGTGCTGACGGGCGAGTTCAAGCCGGGCGACCATGTGGTGGCGGACGCGGGGCAGGACGGCCTGGTCTTTCGCAAGGCCGAGGCGCCGGAGCCCGCGAAGGCGCGCAAGTAGGCCGTCGCGGGTGTGAGCCGCATAGAAGCCGACGGAGCAGGAAGCGTCGCTCCCCGCTCCGTCTTGACACGTACCGTATGCTATGCCGAAACGGATTGCTCGCCCGCGTATGAGATGTCCATGAGCGCCACGGCTAAAAACAAGGAGCGCTACGTGCAGACGCTGGGCGTCCGCACTCGCTACGTAGACGCGGGCACGGGCGATCCTGTCGTGCTCATCCACGGGCTGGGCATGTCCGTTGCCTCGTGGCGCGCCAATATCAGCCCGCTGTCGGGCAAGCGCCACGTCCTGGCGGTGGACTTGCCGGGCCACGGGTACTCGGAGATGCCGCCCGAGCGGTACAGCCTGAAGTTCGGCGTCCGCTTCATGGACGCGTTTCTGGACGCGGTGGGGCTGGCCCGCGTGAGCCTGGTGGGCGAGTCCATGGGCGGGCTGGTGGCCCTGAACTATGCCCTGGAGCGGCCAGAGCGAGTAGCCCGCCTGGTGCTGGTGGACAGCGGCGGACTGGGGCGTGAGGTGGCGCTCTTCCTCCGGGTGCTCAGCATCCCGCTGCTGGGAGAGGCGCTGATTGACCCGGGCCTGAAAGGGACCCGCGCGCTTCTGCGGCTGCTGCTGCACCGGTCCAACTGGCATCTGATAACCGATGATCTTGTCCAGGATGTGGCGGCGGCGCGCACCCGGCCGGGAAACAAACAGGCGCTGCTGGCGGCCCTGCGGACCGGCGTGAACGTGTGGGGCCAGAAGACGGATTTCATACTGGCGGCCCGCCTGCCGCGCTTGCAGGCGCCGCTCCTGACGGTGTGGGGCGCGCAGGACGGAGTGATCCCCGTGTCCCATGCGCACCGGGCCCATCAGGCGGCGCCAGGGTCTCGACTGCAGGTCTTCGACCAGTGCGGGCACTGGCCGCAAATGGAGAAGGCCGACCAGTTCAACGCGCTAATCGATGAGTTCCTCCAGCCGTAGTGAAGTCCGCGCCGAGGGGGACCGCAAACGACATGCCAGAAGACGTGACAAGCCAGCGTGAGCAGACGACCGGAGAAAAGCCGACCTCCGCCCGTCCGTTTCTCAAGCCCAGCAAACGGGACATCGCGGTGGCCGTCGCGGCCGTGGCGCTCTTCGTGGGTCTCACCGTGCTCGCATATGTCTTCCGAGGTTATCTGGAGCACATCGACAGCACGGTCCGGAACATAGGCTACCCCGCGGTCTTTCTCATCTCCTTTCTCAGCAGCGCCTCCGTGTTTCTTCCTCTGCCAGGGCCAGTGGTCGTCCTTGTGGGAGGTTCAGTCCTCAGCCCCGTGCCGGTAGCCCTTGTGGCGGCCCTGGGCGCGGCCCTGGGGGAACTCACGTCTTATGCGATGGGATATGGCGGACACGCCGTCGCCCAGAACACGGGGCCTTACAAGACCATCTCCGGCTGGATGCGCAAGAGAGGCTGGCCTATCCTTTTCCTGCTCGCGGCGATACCCAACCCCGTCTTCGACGCAGCGGGCATAGCCGCCGGCGTGCTGCGATACCCGGTGTGGCTATTCTTTGTCATTGTGCTGGCGGGACAGATCGTGAAGTTCCTGGCGTTCGCGTTCGCAGGGGCACTGGGTTTGCCCATGTTTTTATATTTTCTGGACAGAAGATTGTAAGAACTCAAACGCAGGGATTCGTCCTTTTTGACAGCAACGCGGATTTTATGTTACGCTAGAGACGTAAGTCGTGGAGGAAGGGGAATTGCCTTCCGCATGCCATCGAGCGATCACATCCTTCCTCAGCTGAAAGGTGGCGAGGCGGTGGTTGTCAACCTACTGGTGCGGCTTATCGGGCTGGTCGTCTGCGGGTACGGCGGATGGCGGCTTGGTCAGGTTGCCGCGGGTCTAGCGAGCGCTTCAGAACCGCGTATCTGGGTCGCGGCCTTTGTTGCAGCCGGGGCGCTTGTCGGATTCTTCATAGCTCCCCTGCCGGTCATCCTGCCTGCTCGGTGGCTCATGAAGAGCCTCAAGGAAGTCCCCACAGCCACGCTTTTCGCCAGCATCGTCGGGCTTGTCCTGGGACTGCTGGTAGCGACGCTCCTCGCCCTTCCTTTGTCCGTACTGCCGGGCCTGTTGGGCATGGTGCTGCCCATCGTCGTGGCGATCATCATGGGCTACCTCGGCGTGTCCGTGCTCCTGGCCCGAGAGCACGACATCCTCCAGATACTGAACATACCATCTGAACCCGCCCTGGTGGACGTGAAGGGCAGCGTGCGGACAAACGGGGCATCCCGCAACGGACACAGCCAGGTAGTGATGGACACGAGCGCCATCATCGACGGGCGCGTGGCCGACATCGCGCAGACCGGTTTCCTCCACGGCACGCTGGTCGTCCCCCAGTTCGTGCTGGACGAGCTGCGCCACATTGCGGACTCCAGCGACCCGCTGCGGCGCAATCGAGGCCGCCGGGGATTGGAGATGCTCAACAAGCTCCGCAAGAACGCGGAAGTCCCTGTTGTGGTCATGGACGTCCCGCTGCCCGACGTCGCGGAAGTGGACGCGAAGCTGGTGAAGCTGGCCGTGAAGCTGCACAGCCCCATCCTGACGACGGACTACAATCTGAACCGCGTGGCTGAAATCCAGGGCATCAAGGTGCTCAACGTCAACGAGCTGGCGAACGCGCTCAAGCCCGTCGTTCTTCCGGGAGAGGAGATGCCTCTGCGGGTTATACAGGAGGGCAAGGAGGCGGGCCAGGGCATCGGCTTCCTGGACGACGGGACGATGGTGGTGGTGGAAAGCGGCAGACGCTACATCAATACGGACATCAACGTGGTCGTGACCCGAGTCCTTCAGACGGCCGCGGGCCGCATCATCTTCGCTCTACCCCGGGCCGCCTGAACCATGGGCGGCGCTTCCCCAGGCTCCCATCCGGTCGCTCCGGCCGACGTGGGAGCTATTATTGTGGCCGCGGGCCGCAGCGTCCGCATGAACGGCACCGACAAGATGTTCGCGCCGGTGTTAGGCCGGCCCCTGCTGGCGCACACGGTGGCCGCCTTCGAGTCGTGTCCCGCTGTCGGCAGCATCGTGCTGGTGGTCGCGGAGGACAGCGTAGCGCAGGCGCAATCACTGGCGAAAGCGGAGGGCTGGCGCAAGGTGTCCCGCATCATCGCGGGCGGGGCGCGACGCCAGGACTCGGTCAAGCGCGGGCTGCAGGGCCTGCCCCCGTGCCGGTGGGTCGTGGTGCACGATGGAGCGCGTCCGTGCGTTGAGGCCCAGACAATTGAGCGAGGGTTGGAAGCGGCGCAGCGCGCGGAAGCCGCCGTCGCGGCGGTCCCGGTGACGGACACCATCAAACGGGTGGACGCTGAGCAGCGCGTCGTGGAGACGCTGGAGCGGGGCCAGCTCTGGGCGGCCCAGACTCCCCAGGTCTTCCGCCGCGACCTGCTGACGCGGGCGCACAATGACGTTGACGCCGAGGTAACGGACGACGCGGCGCTGGTCGAGCGGCTGGGACACCCCGTGGTGGCCTACATGGGTTCGTACCGGAACATCAAGGTGACGACGGTGGACGACCTCGCCCTGGCGGAAGCGTACCTGCGGGAAGCGGCTCTTCCGCGGAAGGGGGCGTGAGCCTTCTACCGGGCGACCGGCGGCCGTACCCAGCTCACCTTCGCTTTCGAGGTCGGCAGCATGGCGCCCGTGTGCTTCCGCGAGTCGCTGTTGTAAAGCCTGCGCCATCCCAGGGGCAGGTCCTCCAGGAACGTCTCCCACATTTCCCGGGTGACGCGGATGAACTCCTCCGAGACCCTGGTAGCGATGGGACAATAGCGAGCGAGCTTGAAATCCACACCGCCGTCCGCTCGGAAATACGGGACGAGAGGGAAGCTCCGGCAGTCGAAGGGCCGGGACGTGTAGATGGCGCAGAACCCGGTGGCCTGCTCCAGCATGGGGCAGGGCGCGGCATCGCCGGGGGCATAGCCCACATTGAGGCGGCACTTGCCCACCGTGACAACGGCCTGCGGAAAGTCGGCGGGAACGCGCCCGGATTGCCCCGCGAACTGGGCGCGGATGAACTCCTCCTCGTAGGGAAGGAGCATGAGGCTTTCGCGCTCCTCGCACTTCCTGCAGTCGTCCGGGCAGATGCCGGAGAACGGATCGGTAAGCCGGTAGGCCAGTGCGAACTTGCGGAACAGCCTCTCGCGGTCCGGCATGATGGACTCGAGGGGTAAGCTCTGGGTCGCCTTGAGGGCGTAAGGTGGCTCCGTTTCCACCGCTCCCGCTTTCCAGGGCACTGCGCACAATGCCCGTTTCGACTAAAATTGATTTCCAGTCTAAGCCCCATCAGAGGATTGCGCAAGAGGCTTCACGGCGAAGATAGAGACGCACAAGGAGCAGAGCTGAGTGATGCGCGTGGGTATCGGCTTCGACGTACATCCGCTGGAGGCAGGACGCAAGCTCGTCCTGGCCGGAGTGGATATCCCCTTCGAGAAAGGGTTGGCGGGCCACAGTGACGGCGATGCGCTGACCCATGCGGTGGTGGACGCGCTGCTGGGCGCCGCCGCCCTGGGAGACATCGGGACGCACTTCCCGTCGTCCGACCCGCGGTACAGGGCGGTGCGCAGCCTGCTCCTGCTGGAGCGCGTGGCCGGGATGCTGCGGGACAAGGGATGGCGCATTGAGAACGTGGATGCTACAATAGTCGCCGAGCGACCGCGGCTGACGCCTTTCGTCGAGGCGATGCGCAAGGGCCTCGGCGCGGCGCTGGACCTCCCGATAGACAGAGTGGGAGTGAAGGCCAAGACGACAGACGGGCTGGGCTACGCCGGACGCGGAGAGGGGATCACCGCATACGCCGTTGCGTTGCTGGAGCAGGCATCATAGACATGGACTTGCAGGGGACACGTGCCGCGGGCTTCCGCCCGCGGTCTCGTTTGCATAGAGCATGAGCGCTGTCCGCATCTACAACACGCTGAGCGCGCAGAAAGAGGACTTCCTCCCGCGGGGCGACCCCGTGCGGATGTACGTCTGCGGCGTGACCCCGTATGACTCCAGCCACGTGGGCCACGCCATGAGCTACATCATCTTCGACGCGCTGCGGCGCTACATGGAGTGGCGCGGGTACAAGGTGCGCCACGTCCAGAACTTCACCGACATTGACGACAAGATCATTGAGCGGGCCAAACGGCTGAGCGTCAGCCCGCACGACCTGGCCGAGCGCTACATCGCCGAGTACTTCTCCGTCATGGACGCGCTGAACATCCAGCGCGCGCACGTCTATCCCCGCGCGACGGAGGAGGTCCCTCAAATCCTCGACATCGTGCGCGGGCTGGTTGACAAAGGCTACGCCTACGCGTCCGGCGGCGACGTTTACTTCCGCGTCACGCAGAAGTCCGACTACGGCAAGCTCTCCCACAGGGCGCTGGACGATATGCAGGCGGGAGCACGAGTGGAGGTGGGGGCCGCCAAGGAGCACCCCATGGACTTCACCCTGTGGAAGGCCGCCAAACCCGGCGAGCCTTCGTGGGAAAGCCCGTGGGGCCAGGGCAGGCCGGGGTGGCACATCGAGTGCTCCGCTATGTCGCTGCGCTACCTTGGCGAGCAGGTGGACATCCACGGGGGCGGGCAGGACCTGGTCTTCCCCCACCACGAGAACGAGATAGCGCAGAGCGAGGCGTTCACCGGCAAGACCCCCTTCGCCCGCTACTGGGTGCACAACGGCCTGCTCCAGGTGTCCGAAGACAAGATGAGCAAGTCGCTCGGGAACATCGTACCGGTGCGGGACGCGCTGGCGCGGTTCAGCCCCGACGCCATGCGCCTGTTTGTCCTCTCCTCGCACTACCACAAACCCCTCACCTATGATGAGGCGGCCATCGCCAGCATGGAGCGCGGCGCGGCGCGCCTGCGGAGCGCCGTGGAAGTCCCGGGAAGCGGCGCGGCGGACGCGCTGGACCCCCAACCCTACCGTGACCGGTTCACCACCAGCATGGACGATGATTTCAATACGCCCCAGGCGCAGGCGGCGCTGTTTGACCTGGCGCGTGAGGTCAACCGCGCCCGGGACGCGGGCGTGGACGTGGCCCAGGCCCAGACAGCGCTGCGGGAGATGGCGGGCGTGCTGGGACTGACGCTGCGCCCCCGCGAGGGCGGCGACCTGCTGGAAGCCCAGCCGTTCATCGATCTGCTGGTGGAGACGCGGAAGGGACTGCGCGCGGCCAGGCAATACGCCCTCGCCGACAGCATCCGCGACCGGCTCACCGAATTGGGAGTGGTGCTGGAAGACGGCCCGCAGGGCACGTTGTGGAAGCATAAGGGGCCGTAGGACCTCACCCCGTCCTGGCGCCTTCCCCTACCCGTCCGTCCCTGCATCGCCTTATCCCTGCCCTGCCCGTGTCAGATACCCACCGACGCAGTGGCGTCGCAACCCGTCGGCCCGGCGCGGGTGAGCAGAGGGACGCGTCGTTGACACCCGTCTCCCCACTCCTGTATCATTTGCGCGTCCTCAGTAGTCGGCGGGAACGTCTCAATTATCGCGTAAGCTCCGAAGAGCGACACCTGCCACTCCCAACGTGAAGCATGCCGCAGGGATACGCGGGGAACTGTCGACTGTATGGGTGTCGCAGAGGAGCATATTGGCCCGTGAGGCAGTACATAGCCCGACGCCTCCTGCTCGCCATCCCCGTCATCCTCGGTGTCTCGCTTCTCGTCTTTTTCATGGTGCGAATTCTCCCAGGCGACGTAGCGACGGCCCGTTTAGGCGAGGGAGCAACAGCGGCGGATATCGTGGCCATGCGCGCGCGGCTGGGCCTGGACCAGCCCATCCATGTCCAGTACGCCGGGTGGATCAGCGGCGTGATCACGGGGTCCTGGGGTGTCTCGCTCTGGACCGATCAGCCCATCGGTGTAATGCTGGCGAACGCCGTACCCGTCACGCTGGAGTTAACCCTCCTTGCGACAGTGGTCTCGTTGCTCATTGGCATTCCGGCGGGCATCCTTTCCGCCGTGTACCAGGACCGGCCGACGGACTATGTCGCGCGGCTGCTGGGCATCGCGGGGCTCGCCATACCGAACTTCTGGCTTGGCACGTTGCTGATCATCCTGCCGTCCATCTGGTTTGGATGGATACCGCCCTTGCAATACGTGTCGCTGACGCAAGACCCGTGGAGCAACATTCAGCAGTTCATCCTGCCGTCCATCGCGCTTGGCGCATACCTGGCGGCCATCGTGACGCGGCTGACGCGCTCCAGCCTTTTGGAGGTGCTCCGGCAGGATTACGTGCGGACCGCGCGCGCAAAGGGCCTGGCGGAGCAAGTCGTCATCAACCGCCACGCCTTCCGTAACGCCGCCATACCGGTGCTGACGGTCACTGCGCTGCAGTTCGGCCACCTCCTGGGCGGCACGGTCATAATTGAACGCATCTTCTCGTTACCGGGCATCGGACGGCTCACCGTGGACGCGCTGCTCGCGCGCGACTACCTGACCGTGCAGACCAACGTTTTCCTGCTGGCCGCTGCCTTCGTCATCGTCAATCTCATCGTGGACATGACCTACGGCGCTCTGGACCCTCGGATTCGCTTGTCCTGAACGATTGGAAACAACTGGAGGAGGAAACGCCATGAAACCTGTCCGCGAACTCGCCCGCGTAGTGGGAGTCAGTCTGGCAGGACTGGTACTGGTGGCCGCGTCCTGCGCCCCCGCGGCGGCGCCCGCGCAGCCATCGGCACCGGCTCCCAGACAGCCGGCCCCGTCCGCGCCGTCCACCGCTCCCGCGCCGGCGGCGCCCCAGCCTACGGCGCCAAGCGCGCCACTGCCCGCGGCCTCAGCGCCGAGAAATCCCACGCCCACGCCTGCGACAGCCGTCCAGCAACGCAAGCGCGGTGGGACGGTCGTTTACGCGCAGCATGTGGACCTGTTGCACACCGACCCGCTGCTCTGCGCCAGCAGTTCATGCGTTGTCGTGGTGGGCCAGGCATTCAACAAGCTGTTGCAGCGCGACAAGAACAATGAGATCATCACCGACCTGGCGGAGTCCTGGAAGCAGACGGACGACGTCACGTACGTCATTACACTGCGCAAAGGAGTGCTTTTCCACGACGGGACGGAGGTCACCGCTGACGATGTCGTCTACAGCGCGGGCCTGCTGAGCCAGCAGGCGACGCATCCCACATACGCCAGCTTGTGGACGCAGTACGCCAGCGCCCGCGCCACCGACAAGTACACGGTGGAGCTGAAGACGAAGCAGCCGGACCCCCTCTTTCCACACGCGCTCTCAGAAGCGCATCAGTTCATCGTGCCAAAGGCGAAGTACACGCAGTCGGGCGCGTTCAGTCTAAAGTGGGTGGGCACTGGCCCGTTCGAACTGCAGGAGTTCACACGCAGCGTCAACTACAAGCTGGTCAAAAGCGCCAAGTATTTCGAACAGGGTGTCCCCTACGTGGATAGTGTCAGCGTGCTGATAGTGCCGGACCTGGCGACGCGCGTCGCCAGCTTCCGCACCAGGCGCGTGGACGTTATCGGTGAGTTGCGCGCGCCCGACTTGGTGGCACTGCGCCGCGCAGTGCCGGACCTGAACGAGATCAAGTCGCCGGGCGGGGCCATCGGCATCTACTTCAATCCATTCGCGCCGCCGTTCGACAACGAGAATCTGCGAAAGGCGGTGGTGTTCGGCCTGCAGCGGCAGCAGCTCATCGACATCGTCACGCAGGGGACGGGCGTGATGTCCGGCGTCGTCAACGGAGGCCCGCCCGGCTGGGGCTTGGCGTGGTACCCGGACGAGATGAAGAAGCTCTACACCTACGATCCGGCGAAGGTCAAAAAGTTTCTGGCGGACGGTGGACAGCCCAACGGCTTCTCATTCACACTGGCGGGCTCGCCGCGTCAGTCGCTGGGCCTTGCCGCACTGGAGGTGGTGGAGCAGCAACTCTCGCCACTTGGTATCAAAGCCAGGCTGGAAAACCAGGACTTCACCACGTTCATTGACAACCGCAACAAACTGAAGTTCCAGGCCATGTCGCATATCGTCTCCGCCAGCGAGGAGTCCGGACCGGAGGCGGAGCGCTGGTTCCACTCCAACAAAAAGCAGTACGGCAACGACAGGGAACTGGACGTGCTTATCGAGAAGATGCTCGGGACGATGGACCCGGCCAAGCGCAAGGACCTGGTGAATCAGATCGACAAGATGATCGTCGAGAAAGGCTTCGCGGGAGTGTACTTCCAGCAGCTTGATCTTGCCGTTTCGCAGCCCTATGTGAAGGACTACAACAGTCCCAGCTTCGTCGGCCAGTACCTGCTGCGGTACGCCTGGCTCGACAAGTAAAGCGGAGCGGTCAACGTGGCGGACGGTCAGGCGACACTGACGCTCTCCTCACCACAGGCTGCGTGGGGCAAGAGCGGCTTGTGGCGAAGCGTCAGGCGCTTCGCGCGGAGCAAGCCGCTCGGTTCCGCGGGCGCGTTGCTTATGGCGGTGCTGGTGCTGCTGGCCTTCGGCGCGGCTGTGATCAGCCCTTATAACCCTCTGGCGATGAATTCCGCGCGCACGCTGGAGCCACCGTCCGCTGACCACGTCTTCGGCACAGACCACGCCGGACGCGACGTCCTCAGCCGTGTCATCCATGGAACCCGCGTCGCGCTGTGGGTGGGCATCGTCTCGGTGGGCATTGGCACTGTGGCGGGCGTCTTTTTCGGCATCCTGTCCTACTGGCCCGGCACGGCGGACATGGTCGTCCAGCGCGCTACGGATGGCCTGCTTGCCTTTCCCACGCTCATTCTGGCCATCACGCTCGTGGCGGTGCTCGGCCCCGGTATCACCAACGCCATGATTGCCATTGGCATCGTCATGATGCCGCAGATGGCGCGGCTTGTGCGGTCGTCCGTACTCTCCGTGCGCGAGAACACCTACGTGGAGGCGGCGGTGGCGGTGGGCGCGCGCGACCCCGCGGTCATCTGGCGGCACGTGTTGCCGAACATCATGGCGCCGGTAGTGGTCGTCGCCACCGCAGGCCTGGCGCGCGCCATCCTCGTCGAGGCGTCGCTCAGCTTCCTGGGCCTCGGCACGCAGCCGCCCACGCCCTCCTGGGGCGCGGACCTGTCCGGCCCGGGCCGCACCTACTTCGAAGTGGCTCCGTGGCTCGCCATCTTTCCCGGAATCGCCGTGTCACTGGCCGTGCTCGGCATCAACCTGCTGGGCGACGCCCTGCGCGACATCTGGGACCCTCGCCTTCGCACCTAAAACCCAAGGAGGCCACGCAAGGCCTCAAGAAAGGAACGCCCTATGCCTTATGCACGCATCAACGGCGCCGAACTCTACTACGACCTGGACTGCTTCGCCGACCCCTGGACGGCGCCCCAGACCGTCCTCCTCCAGCATGGGTTCTCCCGCAACGGGCGTTTCTGGTACCCCTGGGTACCTTTGCTCTCCGGCCGGTTCCAGGTGCTGCGCCCGGACATGCGCGGCATGGGACGCTCCGCCATGCCGCCCGACTTGTACACGCCGTCGGTGGACACCTTCAGCGCCGACCTGGTCGGCCTGCTGGACCACCTGGGCATAGACAAGGTCACGTATGTGGGGGAGTCGTTCGGCGGCGTACTCGGCCTGGTGTTCGCGTGGAAGCACCCGGAGCGCGTCCGCGCCCTGGTGCTCACCTCCACGCCCTTCCGCGTCCCGCACGAAGACCTGGCGAAGAAGTTTCCCGTCAAGGAAGGCTCCGCCAGCGAGGCGCTGGCCAAGGGCGCGGACAACTGGTCGCGGCAGACCATCGGCCAGCGCATCGACGTAAAGGCCGCGCCGCCGCAACTGGCGGAGTGGTGGATTCACCAGATGGGCATGACGGTCCCGGCCAACGCCGTCAAGCTCCACGAGTATGTCGGGACCCTGGACTTCGCTCCCCATCTCCATGAGCTTAAGGTGCCCACGCTCGTCCTGGCGGGAGAGAAGTCGCCCATCGCCACGCCGCAACAGGTGGAGATCATGCGGTCACAGATTCCTGACTGCAAAATCGTCATCTTCCCTGGCTACGGTCACGGCGTCCACGCGGTCATCCCGGACCAGTGCGTTCGCGAGGTCGTCAAGTTCATGAACGAGCGCTCTCCGGCGCGTGCGCGCTAGACGGAAAGGAGACATGGTATGGGAATCTTGATTACAGGCGGCACGGGGTTCATCGGCTCACACCTCGCGCACCTTCTCGTGGAGCGTGAGAAGGAGAAGCTGGTCCTGTTCGACATGTTTCCCAACGCCGCGGCGGTGCGCGACCTGGGTGACCGCGCCACCGTTGTGCGCGGCGACTTCTCGGAGCCGACCGAGCTTATGGCCGCCCTGAAGCAGCACAACGTGAGCGACGTCTTCCACCTCGGCTACTTCACCGCCGAATCGGAGGCGTATCCGGCCCAGGCCATCCGTGTCAACTGCGACGGCACGAACCGCGTGTTCGAGTGCGCGCGCATCGCCGGCGTGCGGCGCGTGATGTGGCCCAGTTCCGCCGCCGTCTATGGCCACTCCCAGACCAGCGCCAGCCCGAAGTTCATGAGCGAGGACGACAAGTTCACGCCCAACAGTATCTACGGGTCGTGCAAGCTCTTTAACGAGCATGTGGCCGAGGTGTACGCGGAGCGCAACGGGTTCGACCACATCGGCTTGCGGCTGTGCTCGGTGTATGGGCTGGGCCGGGGCCAGCGGCGCGGCATCAATCCGGACATCTACGCGCAACTCGTGGAGAAACCCTACGCCGGGGAGGAGTTCGCCGCTCCCCCCGCCGACCATATCATGACGTGGGGCTACGCCAGGGACGCCGCGGCGGCGTTCTACGCGGCGTACAAGGCGCAGAAGCCCCCGCACCGGATTTTCAACTTCGGCGGGGAGTCGCGACCCGTCAAGGACGCCGTGGAGCGCGTCAAGGAGCTATGCCCCAAGGCTAAGCTCACGTACGCCAGCCAGGGCATCCGCCATCTGGCCTACCTCAACACCGACCGCATCCAGAAGGAGCTGGGCTTCAAGTCCGGCTTCTCCATGCGCGACGGGCTGGCGGACTACGTCAAGAAGCTGGGCGGCAGCTAGGGGAAAGACGACCGAAAGTCGGGCCAGAGGTGGCGGTTCCCTTGCGTCTTGGTTGGTCGTTCATCATTTCCGAACCGGGACCTGGCCCAAGGTCAACCTAAATGCAAGAGACCGTCCGCGCTAGCCCGCGCACCGCTCTTGCGGGCGTTGGGGTTGAGGGGTAGTCGGCTGGCTCCGATCGGTTATGGAAGAGGGAACCACGGAGCTAGTGCCCCTATTACAACGTACAGTAATCCAAAACCGAGGTTCATCCCTCCGACATCGACGCCAAGATCGACAGTGGGGGTATTTCGTAGCTCTCCCTTAAGGCGATAGGTTGGCTCTATGTAGCGAAATTTCTCATCTAACGAGTTCGGGTCTGAAGCGTAAAACCAGTATGGACGAAGCTCGACGACTGCAAGCCAGACGCGATACAAGCCGAACACAGCAAACGCAGGCACTACGCCGCGAATTACATAATGAAGGCTACCGGCTAATGGAGCGCTCTCTGTTGGCCCGCGTCCATGGAGTGCCCACATCCCATAAGCGAAGAAGACCAGCGGGAGGACGTTAAGAACAAACAGTCCGGCCATCGCCCGACATCGGGCTTGCGGAAGTTTGAAGAATAAGGGCCATTGAAACGCTTTCCACCGCGGTTGAACATTGGCGACAGCTCCCCAGAAAATGGCGTAGAACAACATGAAAACCGTCTGCAACGCGTCAATCCCCATAATCTGCTCCCCCACTCTTGGCCAAGACACTCGCCATGCCGGCCAACGCCCAGCATCAGCGGCTGCGCGGCGAAAGGCCTACGCCTTGCGCTCCGGCGGGGGCGTGTACAGGCGGTCGGTCTTGGCGGCCATGATGAAGTCGTTGCGGTGCAGGTTGCGGATTTTGTGGGTCCACCACGTCACGATGACGCGTCCCCACTCCGTGGTCAGACGCGGGTGATGGCCCTCTGACTCGGCCAGCGCGCCCACCGCGTCCGTAAAGGCCATCGCATCAGCGAAGCTGGTGAAGCGGTAGGTGCGCTGCAGCTTCCGGATGCCGTCCTCCACGATGAGCGCCCAGTCCGGCGCCTGCATCCGCAGCTCCGGCATCTCCTGTTCGCTCACCGGCGGAGAGCCGACGCGACACGCGACGCACTGTTCCTGGGCAAGCTGTCCCATGGACACCTCACGGCAGCCGCCCGCCCCGTTCTCCGGTCAAAAGGACGGGACGGGGCGTGACCCGGACTAGGAGGACGAGCTGCGGGGCTTCTCCGGGGAAGACTCGGCGGCGGCAGTGGATTTCGGATCGCGTGACTCGCCCTGCCCGGACGACGCCTGCTTGAACTCGTGAACGCTCCTGCCCATGGCGCGAGCAAGCTGCGGCAGCCTGGTTGCGCCAAAGAGCAGCAATATGACCGCCAGGATAATCAACAACTCGGGGAGACCGATGTGTGGCATATCTTCCTCCTTGCCCTCTCAGCCCGACATGCTCAGGATACACTCTCGGAACCCCCGCTGTCCAACGCGCCGCCAATAGAGCGTTGGCCCGCGCGCGCCCCGTCTCCACCTTGCAAGAGCTATTGTCCGAACGGGACAAGGCGACAGGAAACGGGCGCTCATCGCCGGTGCGGCGCCGGACGGGCGGGCGGCCCTACGCGCTCCGGCGAGGCTCGCGGACCAGCATAGCGGCTATGGCGCCCGCGGCAGCCAGGACGGCGAAGATGCCCCACGCCAGCGGGTAAGAACCCGTCCTGTCCACGACCTGGCCGAAGATGGGCGGACTGGCGAACGCGCCCAATTGCACCAGGGTCAGCCCCAGCCCCACAGACGTGGCCGCGCCGCGCGTGCCCCCCAGCTCCGCCATGAGCGTCAGAAAGAGGGCATGGGAACCGATGGCCGCCACGCCCAGAGCCGCCACCAGCACCGCCACCAGTGTGAGCGATGTCCCCGGCCCGACCATCGCCGTCGCGGCCAGGAGCACCGTCGTCAGCACGCCGAACGCCACCAGCAAAGGCTTCCGCCGCGCACCCAGCAAGCGATCGCTGATCAGGCCGGAGACGACGCGCGTCCCCAGCCCGGCGGTGTTCGCCAGCGCCAGGTAGCCGCCCGCGACCACCACCGGCACCAGCAACACCTCTTTCAAGTAGATGACCAGATACGTGATGATGATGAATTGGGCCGCCGCCAGGGATAGGGCCAGGAAGCCCACCAGCCAGACGTCGCGCAGGGCCAGCGTCTCCCGCAGCACGCCCCACCCACCAGTCCGTCGGCCTGCCGCCTCGACCGCTGGGGGGTCGCGGTAGAGAGCGAAGACGCATACCCCGATAGCCGCCACCGCCGCCACAATCACAACGACTGACACCCGCCACCCGCTGGCCACGCCCAGCGGAAGCAGCAGCAGCGCGCCCAGAACACCGCTCAGAGGCACGCCCGTCTGCTTGATGCCCATGGCTGTCGCGCGCGTCCTTGGCGGGAACCAGGAGACCACCGTCTTGGTGACCGCTGGGCTTGCCAGGCTGGAGCCAAAGCCCGCGATGAAGATACCCAGCAGCATCACCGGGAAGCTCGGAGCGAGGGCGAACAGCAGCAGTCCACCCATGGCCACCAGCAGGCCGATGACAATCATGCGCCGAATGCCCAGCGTGTCCGCCAGGGCGCCGGCAAAGAACAGGATGACCACGTGCCCGAGCGCGCCCGCCGAGGCTATCATTCCCACGCTGGTACGGGAGAGGCCGAGGTCCGCCTGGTATAACGCCGCCATCGCCAGAAGCGCCTGGCTGACAGAGGACAGCGCCATCTGGGCAAGGAACGCAACTCCCAGAATGACGTAGCGATAGGCGGCGCGGCCTTGCGCCACGGCTACCCGCGTCTTGCCGGCAAGGGTCATGGGCGTTCAACCCCCTGTCTTACTTCACGCATCAGCAGCAGGAAAACGAGGGTCGCCAGAGCGGCCGCGCCCGCCAGAGCGAACCAGGCCGGACGATAGCCAAAGCCATCGGCGATGAGGCCGAACGCGGGCGGCCCCACCAGGGCGCCCATCGCCGAAAACATGCTCGCGAATCCCAGCGCGGGAGCTATCAATCCTGGCTCCGCCGACTCGGCCACGCTCGTGTGGTACACGGGATGCCAGCCGATGCCCGCGACGCCCACGAGAACTGTAAGTACCAGCACCGCGACGAACGGCGCGCCCACCGGCAACAAGCCCAAAGCCACAAGGAAGATGGCGGTGCCCCCGCCGGCCCCCGCCAGCACCACCTTCCGACGACCGTGCAGGACGCGGTCGCTGAGCAGGCCCAACCCTATCCGAGCCACCAGCGCGGACATCTGCATCACGGCCAGCAGGACGCCGCCCACTACGACGGGCACGTCGAACGTGTCCCGCAGATACAAGATGATATACGTGAGCAGGCAGAACTGGACGCCCACAAGAACGCTCGCCAGCGTCGCCGTGATGACGATGTTGCGGTTGGACGCCACCAATCGGATGGCCCTCAGGCTGGAACGCCAGTCCGACGCGGACCGAGTCGGCCGCTCCGCGTCGCGGTACACCGCGTAGAACACGACCGTAGCCACCAGGGCGCTTCCTCCCAGCACCAGCGCGGCAGTCCGCCAGCCCGCGGCCAGCGCCACCGCGGGCAACGTGGCCGCGAAGACGGCGCCCCCCAGAGGTACGCCAGTCTGCTTGACGCCCATCGCCGTCGCGCGCACACGCAGCGGAAACCAGTCCACGATGGCCTTGCTGGTCGCGGGGTTGCCCAGGCCGGCGCCGGTGCTCGCCACGAGAGCAAACACCAGAACATGGCCGTACCCGCCTCCCAGGGCCATGGGCATCATGCCCAGACCGGACACCAGGCACCCCAGCGCCAGGGTCTTACGCACTCCCACTGCATCCATGAGCCATCCGGACAGCAGGGACAGGGTAAACTGGCCGAGCATGACGGCTGTAATGACAACGCCCACCTGAGCACGGCTGAGGCCCAGGTCCTCTTTCAGGAAGGGGACCAACGGAGGGATGCCCTGATTGGGCACGGACAGCGCCGCCTGGGCCAGCACCGTCACCCCCAGAATCGCCCAGCCTGGGACGCTGCTCGGAGCGACGGCGGAGCGGACGGTCTCCTTCAAGCTCGCCATCCGCTACTCCTTCAGCACGGGTTCCCGCATGAACAGGAAGACGACAAACCCGACCGCTGACAGGCCCGCGAGTGAGAACCACGCCCAGTGATAATCGAGAGCGTCGGCTATCACGCCGAACAGAGGCGGCAAGAGCAGGTTCCCGACGGCGGAAATGGTCATGCCCAACCCGACGGCCGTTGCCGCCATCCGCATGCCGGCCAGTTCGGATACCAACACCATGAAGATGCCGTGCCAGCCCAGGCAGGTAAACCCAAGGGCGATGCTCAACGCCACGACCAGGACGAGAGGGATACCGGGCTGAATCAAGCCGAACAGAAGCAGCGTCACGGCGGTGCCGGCCGCCGAAAGCAGCATGACGGGCTTGCGGCGCCCCTTCAAGAACCGGTCGCTGACAAAACCCCAGAAGATGCGCGCGGAAAGCCCCGTGATCTGGACCACCGACAGCATAACGCCCGCGACGACAATCGGGACCCTCAGGACATCGCGCAGATAAAGCATCAAATAGGTAATGAGGCAGAACTGGATGCCCACCAGAACGGCCGCGAGCAACCCCGTCAGCCAGATGTTGCGATTGGCCAGGACCCGCCGGAGGGCGCCTGCCTGCCGTGGCATCGCGCCGCCTCTGGATGGCGAGCCCGGCGGCTCCCGGTACAGCACAAAGGACATCACGCCCATGAACAGGTCAAAGAGCCCCAGGGTAAGAACAGCGGCGCGCCACCCTGCTGCCAGGGCCACCGCCGGCAGCGCCGCGGCGAAGACCGCTCCCCCCAGCGGCACGCCCGTCTGCTTGATGCCCATGACCGTTGCGCGCATGCGCAGCGGGAACCAGTAGAACACGGCCTTGGTCACTCCGGGATTGCCTATCCCTGAGCCAATCCCCGCCATCAGGAGCAGAACGACCGCCTGCTCGAACGATGTGGAGAACATCAGGCCAATGGCCGCCAACCCCGTCACCGCGGGGCCCGCGGCCATCATCAAACGGATGCCCACAATATCCGTGAGCCACCCGGACACCAGCAGGCTCGGGATCTGGCCCATGGATACGGCGGCCGTCATGATCCCCACCTGGGCGCGGGACAGGCGCAGGTCCACCTGATAGAAGGACGCGAGAGGTGGGACGCCCTGACTGGCCGACGCTACCGCCGTCTGGACAAAAATGGACAGACCCAGAATGACCCAGCGGTACCTGTAGAGCGCCTCAGCCTCGACGGCGGGGTTGGGCGCACGGGCTGTGGGTACGGGTTGTGTCACGGTTACCGCTTGCCCAGCGGGCGCTCCCTGCGTTCCAGTTCCCCCGCCAGGGCAGCGCCCTGGGTCCCGCCGTGGGCCGACGCGAGCCTCTTACGCAGCACGAAGCTGCCACCCTGAGCAATAGTCTCGCTGAGAGTGCCGATGAGTGTCTTCTCGTCCGCTGTGGCCTGGCATGTCGTGGCCAGGGTTTGCGCCATGTGTCCTCCTAATGCAGCCTCTGGATGCGGAGGCGCACCTTGCGGGGATATCAGATGTCCTCACAGATGGCGTCTCCGCGCTGAAGGACATTCGTACGCGCATGTCGGGACGGCCACGCCTTTCTCCGCATCCCACGCGTCTGACCATGCTCTCGGGCGGAACATCAGCCAATGCGTTTGCGCCTGTGAGAGAGGTAGTCCACCAGGATGTACTGCCCCAGTTTGTCGGGCGTGGTGTAAAAGGCGCGTCCCTTGTTGATGCGGGAGACCTGATTGATGAAGTCCATCAGGTAATAGCTGCTCTCCAGCATGAAGGTGTTGATGACAATCCCTTCCTGAGTGCAGCGCTTCACCTCCAGAAGGGTCTCCCGGATGGTCTCATCGCTGGGAGGATAGCTGAAGAAGGCCTCTCCGTTCTCCAGGTGCGCCGTCGGCTCGCCGTCCGTGATGAGGATGACCTGCCGGGTCTGTCCCTTGTGCCGGGCCAGGAGCTGGCGGGAGAGGATAAGGGCATGGTGGATATTGGTGCCCGGCATCCAGGCGTTCCACGTCGTCTCCGGCAGCTCTCCCTTCTTGATTTCCTGGGCGTACTCGGAAAAGCCCAGAATGTACAGGCTGTCCGTGGGAAAGGCCGTCTCAATCAGGCTATACAGGGCCAGTGCCACCCGTTTGGCGGCCTGAAAGCTCCCCGTATAGCCCATGGACCGGCTCTGGTCAAGCAGCAGGACGGTGGCGCAGCGCGTGAGGCTCTCCGCGCGGTGCACCTCGAAGTCGTCCGACTTCAGCGCCACGGGCACGCCTGGCCGCCCGCGGCGCAGGGCGTTCATCAGCGTGCGCTGGAGATGGACATCGAAGCGGTCGCCGAACTCGTACTTCTTGGTGGCCTCGTCCTTGTCGCCATAAGCGCCCAGCTTGAGGAGGCTGTGACGGCCAGCGCGCGCCTGCTTGAGCTGGACGAAGATGTCCCGCAGCGCCTTGTCCCCGATGCGGCGCATGCCTTTCGGCGTCAGCTCCAGCTTGTCGCCCTTGCGCTGGAGGTAGCCCGCCTCCTCCAGTTCCTTCGCGATTTGCTTGAGCTGGTCGAGGACCCGACGGTCATCCTCGCCGAGTTGCTCCTCCAGCTTCCGCGGGTCCACTTCATCCAGATTGCCGGAGCGCATGGCGGCCCCCATTTGCCGATCCAGGTCGTCCATCTGCTGGAGCTGGCCCATGAGCTGCATGGCCTGGTCCATCGTGACGGACTCCTCCCCGCTGAACGGGTACTGCTGCGCCAGCTCATCCAGAGGGTAGAGCCTGTCCAGCATGGACGCCATCCGCGCCATCTCCGCGCGTGTGTCCTCGTCCATCATGCCTTCCAGCATGTTCTGCAATTCCTGCCGCTGCTCCGGCGACATGCTCTTGAGAAGCGACTGGGCCTGGGCTATCTGGCGTTGCAGCCATTCCACCAGTTCGTCCAAGTCCTGGGGCGGCTCCGGCCCGAAGAACTGACCGTACTTGTTCATGAACTGCTGGAATTCCGGCTTGCCGCCGCTCAGGCGATCCCGCAGCATCTGGTTGAGCTGGCGCATCATCTCGCGCATCTGCGCCGTCTGCTCCGGCGACGTATCGCGCAGGCGCTGGGAGAGGTCTTTGAAAACGTTGTCCATCATCCGGCGCCGGAGCATGTCCATAAGCTCCTGGAACTGCCTCCGGGCCTCCGGGTCCATGAAGTCGTAGTCCTGGAGTTCCTTGATGGCGCCGGCCATGTCTTTGGGCAGGGTGTCCAGGGCCTGGAGCTTCTTCTGGGCCATGGCCTCCAGCATGCGCCGCAGTTTGTCATCCGGCGATTGCCCCGCGCCCTGCTGTCCTGGCTGGCCCTGGGCAGGCTGCTGCTCCTTGGCCGGAGCGGGCTGGTTGGACGTTCCGGAGGGGAGCTGCGCCGCGTCCAGGCGACGCTGGATGCCCTGGCGCTCCGTCCTGACTATCTGGTCTACCTTTTGGCGCAGGTCGTCCATGAGCGTATCGAGGTTGTGGCGCTGGAGGATGTCCCGCCGCCGCCGCCGCAGGCGTTTAGCGATGTCCTGGAGACCTTCAACGCGCTGGCCCGCCGGATTGCGCATGCCCTTCTGGAACAGGCGGCGCAGGGCGCGCTGCACGTCCCCGTGGGCCGTCAACTCGCTCGAGATCTCGTCAAGGACTTCGTCGGGGCGTGGCTCGAAGACCTTCTGGGTGCCGTCCCAGCGCGAGTAGCGATAGAGAGCCATGATGGTCCGCCTCCAGCTTCCGGGTTCCCACTGTAGCACAGGGCACGCACCCCCGGCAACACGCGCGGCAACTGGAAGGTAGCTTGGAGACAGAGCGTGCTGTAGCAGGGGCTGACCGAAGCATTGGCACGAGGGAAAGGTCGCTGAAACGGCAACACGGGGCCTCAGCTCCCGTCCGTGAGCTGAGGGCGAGACTGGCGTGGTCGCTGCCGCCTACACAGCCCCCACGTTCGAGGAGGTCTGACGCTCATCGTGAGTCCCGGTGTCAGCGACCTGCACATCCGCGGGCGAGACCCACCGGTCAGCCCAGATCTGGAGGGCCTCCACCACCTGCCGCAGGTCGGCGCCCTTCGCCGTCAACGAGTACTCCACCAGCACCGGACGCCGCGGAAGAACGCGCCGCTCGACGATGCCCGCCTCCTCGAGCTCCTGCAGACGCTCCGACAGAAGGCGGTCGCTCAGGCCGGGCACATAGTTCTTGATCTCGGTGAATCTGCGCGGGCCTGAGATCAGGGCGCGCAACATGAGCGCTGTCCACCGCTTCCCCAGGATATCAACAACCTTCTGGTACTTGGGACACATGTGCTGAAGGTCCATTGGCTTACTCCCACTCTCCCCAGTAAGCTCCTGTGTCTATGCTAACACAACGTTAGTCCCTTGCTCCAGATCCAAACAACGCGGACGGGCAGTTGCCGATTGAGCGCGGAGAGGCGGCCCGATAGTCATCAGACCACCTCTCCGCATGGCACACCACATCCAGCCGCAGGCGACTGGGGCGATGCCGCTACTTCTGCTTGACGAGCTCGACCTCTACGCTGACCTTGACGGTGTCGCTCACCAGCAGGCCGCCGGCCTCCAGAGGCATATTCCACTTCAGGCCGAAGTCCTTGCGGTTAAGCGTCGTCGTGGCGGTGAAGCCGGCGCGCTGATTGCCCCACGGGTCCTTGACTATGCCCGCGAACGTGACGTCGAACGGCGCCTCGCGGGTCGTGTCACGGATGGTGAGGTCGCCGACCATGCGATACTCGTCCCCGCCCCGCCGCTCCACACGGCGGCTCTTGAAGCTGATTTGCGGGAAATTCGCCGCGTCGAAAAAGTCGGGCGAGCGCAGGTGCTCATCCCGCTTGGCCTCTCCGGTGTCAACGCTGGCCGCGTCAATCGTTCCCTCGACGCTGGTGTTCTCCGGCCGGGTTTCGTCAAAACCGGCCTTTATCTGGAACTTGGCGAACCGTCCCTTGACCGTGGCGATGACCATGTGCCTGACGGCGAACTCAACGTTGGAGTGCACCGGGTCAACGACCCACGCTGTTTTAGGCTGTGGCTGAGCAGTCTGTGCCATGTGAGGAATCTCCTTCTTTCTTTGTGATGTGATAGCCGCCAGGACGTCCCCGCGGCTCCTGCCTGGAACCTTGTGACCGAAACTGGACCGTGCTTACATTCCGGACCTCCGCGTCGAACGTTCCATGCCGTCTTACGCAATATCAAGTCCTAACTCTTCATAAGTCATTATCCTAAAGTAAGAGAGTGTTGTCAAGTCCCCTCGCCTCTTGCCACCTTCGCATATCTGGCATATACTATGCGAGGCCTTTCACCCAGGGAGGCGAGCGAGCGTGCGGATCGGCCTCATCGCTGACACCCATCTCTCCCGTCCGGACGAGGAGCTGCCCCCGGCAGTGTTCCGCGCCCTGGACGGCTCAGACCTTATCCTCCACGCGGGCGATGTCTATCTTTCGAACGTGCTGGACGCGCTGGAGCGCATCGCGCCCGTGTACTGCGCCCGCGGCAACGGCGACAGGGCGCTGCGCGGCGACCCTCGCGTCAAGGAGGCGCACGTCCTGACCCTTCAGGGCAGGCGCATCGGCCTCGTCCACGGGCTGGACTACCCGGAGCCGTCGTGGAGGCCGCTGGAGCGGGCCATGCAGGCCGAGTTCGGCGGGCCGGTGGACATCCTTGTGTACGGCGACAGCCACGTGCCCGTGGTGGACTTCCACAAAGGCGTGCTGGTCGTCAATCCCGGCAGCCCCACGCTTCCCTACGGCCTCGCCAGGCCGGGCCACGTCGGCATCCTGGAATTGGTGGACGGCAGGGCGCAGGCACGGATAGTCTCTCTGGAGCAATAGCCACGTACACCAAATGGCAACCCCCCGGGCGCTTGACGCCGGAGACATGGAGGCCTCGCCTTTATGGAATGGCAAGAAGACTACAAGCGCAAGCTGGTGAGCGCGGACGAAGCGGTCCGCCAGATCGTTCCCGGAGACCGCGTTGTGTTCCAGGACGGGCCGGAGCCGGAGCGCCTGGGCCACGCCCTGGCCGCGCGTCGCGGGCAGCTCCGCAACGTCCAGGTGGTCGTGCCCTGCCCCATAATTGACTTCGGGTGGTACGACGGCGCGGCGGAAGGCGGGTTCGCCGTGCGCGCCCTGTGGGACTCGCCGCTGCTGGCGCAGAAGGGCGCAGCGCACCGTCCCAAGTTCCGGGACGCCTATGCCCGCTCCCTTCAGGTCTGGGGGCCGCCCCCCGGCGGCAACGATGTCTTCGTGACCCGTGTGGCGCCCCCGGACGAGCACGGCCTGTGCTTCCTGGGCCACTCCGTCTGGGACAAGACGGACCGCGCCGCGAAAGCCAGGCTCGTGCTGGCGGAGGTGGACCCGCGCCTGGCCCGCACCTACGGCGACAGCTTTCTGCGCGTGTCGGATGTCCACCACTTCGTAGAGGCCGACGCCGCGCGCCCCCTGCCCTCGGCGTACGCCTGTTCCGAGGCCGTGCCGGAGTACGCGCGCAAGATCGCGGGGTTCCTGCGGGAGCTTGTAGAGGACGGCGATACCATCCAGCTTGGCGCCGGCCCCACGTGCGCGGCCCTGCCGCTCGCCGGCGCGTTTGAGGGGAAGGCCGACCTGGGCGTCCACACGGAGTCGCTGGCGGGAAGCCTGCTGCGGCTGGCCCAGCAGCGCGTCGTGACGGGAGAACGCAAGACCCTTCATCGGCACAGGATCGTTGCCGCGGAGGTCGTCGGGACGGAGGCCGACCTGGCGTGGGCCGCCAACAACCCCATCGTTGAGCTTCGAAGCCTCGGCTACGTCGCCGACCCCGCGGTCATCGCGAAGCACGACCACATGCTCGCCATCAACGAGGCGACGGCCATTGACCTGACCGGCCAGATCTTCGCTTCCCACGGCGGCACGCGGAACGGCCCGGCCTGGGGCGCGGCCAACTTCGCCGTGGGCGCGCTGCTGGCGCGGGGAGGCCGCTCCGTGTTCGTCATGCCCGCCATGCGCAACGGCGCATCCAGCATCGTGGTCAATCTCGACCCGCTGGCTGAGGTCACGGTGACCCGCACCGCCGCGGACCTCGTCATCACCGAGTACGGCGTCGCCAGCCTCATCGGCAAGTCACAGCGGGAGCGCGCCACGGAGCTTATCGCGCTGGCGCACCCCGATGTCCGCGAGGAGCTGACCCGACAGGCGCGCAAGCTCTTCTGGCCGTAGCGGAATCACTCCGAACAGCTTCATCCGTTAAGTTGACGCAAAGGCAGGTGTCGCACATGGACTGGCGAGAAGAGTACAAGCGCAAGCTGGTGCCCGCGGACGAAGCCCTCAAGGCCGTCAAGAACGGAGACTTCGTCTCGTTCACCACGGGCAGGGAGTCCCAGTCGCTGGGCTACGCCCTGGCGGGCCGAGCCACGGAGCTTAAGGGCGTCCGCATCCATATTCAGACGCCGGGCCTGGACTTCGGCTGGTACGACCGCGACCCCATCTGGGAGCAGGCCTTCGAAATCAAGGTCGGGTACGTCTTCCCCAAGGGCGTCGTCCGGGAATGGATTGACGAACGCCGCGGCGACTACGTGCCCGGCCAGATCATCCCCTTCGAGGAGCGCAAAGACCTGCGTCAGATGGACGTGCTGCTCGCGGAGGTCTCCCCGCCGGACGAGCACGGCTTCTGCTCCTTTGGCGCCAGCGTGTGGAACAAGAAGGAGCAGATACGGGCCGCCAAGACCGTGATCGCGGAGGTCAATCACAACCTCATCCGCACCTACGGCGACAACTTCGTCCACGTGTCGGAGATAGACTACTTCGTGGAGTACGAGCGGACGGCGGGCTGGGGCATCAAGCCGCCCGCGCCGCCGGCGGAGTCCAAGCCCATCGCCGACCTGGTCGCCACGCTGGTGAAGGACGGCGACTGCGTGCAGGTGGGCGCGGGCTCCCTCAGCGAGTCCCTGCCGTCGTCAGGCGTGTTCAACAACCGGGCGGACCTGGGGATGCACACGGAGATGACGGCGCGGGGAATGGTCAAGCTGGTGCGGGAGGGCGTCATCAACGGCAAACGCAAGCAGATTAACGCGGGCAAAGCCGTGGCTACCGCCGTGGGAGGCTCCCGCGAGGACATGGCCTACATCAACATGAACCCTCAGTTTGAGGTGTACACCGCCGCCTACGTGGTGAACCCCAAAATCATCTGTCTGAACGACAACATGCTCTCCGTCAACAACGGCCTCATGGTGGACCTGACCGGCCAGATCACCGCCGAGGCCATCGGCCCGCGAATGTTCAGCGGCTCCGGCGGCCAGCCGGCCTTCGCCTGGGGGGCCAACATGTCACGCGGCGGCAGGTACGTCGAGGTGCTGCCCGCCACGGCGTCCGGCGGCACGATTTCGCGCATTGTGCCCCTGCTGCCGCCGGGCACGGTGGTGACCGTCCCGCGCTTTCTGGCGGACATCGTTGTCACCGAGTACGGCATGGCACACCTCAAGGGCAAGACCACCCACGAGCGTGCGGACGCGCTCATCGCCATTGCGCACCCGGACTTCCGCGACAAGCTGCGGAAAGAGGCCCAGCGCATCCTGGATATGTAGGCCCAGCCATGCAAGACTTCGCCGAAAGCGAAACGCCCGCGTTGTCGCCAGCGTCCGTCCATGACCTCTGGCGTCAGGTGGAGGCCTACGCGCGGGAGACGGGGGACATTGACCTGGACATGGTCATCGCCGCCATCGCGGCCAGCGAGGGCATGCCCGTGGAGGACGCGGAGCAGCCGTGGGCGGCGCCGCCCACGAACGATTCATAGGCGCACGAGTTTCCGGAAAAAGAGAAGCCCCCTGGCGACGCCAGGGGGCTTTCTCTTGCATCCGAACGGAGGGCTTTAGTGCGCTCCGGCCTTCGCGGCGTGCGTCTTCTCCATCACGAACTCAAACGCCCGGATAGCGGCGGTCACGCCATCCCCAACAGAGGAGGCAAGCTGGCGCACGGAGTGCCACCGGCAGTCGCCCGCGGCGAACACGCCCGGCACCTCCGTGTGCATGTTCAGGTCCACCTTTACATGGCCGGACGCGTCCAGCGGCACCACGCCCTGGAGGAACTGCGTCTGCGGATAGAACCCAATGTAGATGAAGATGCCGCCCATGGGCATCTCGGCCTTCTGGTTGGTCTTCAGGTTCTTGACCAGCAGCTTGTTGACCTGGCCGTCGCCCTTGATCTCCTCCACAGCCGAGTTCCAGATGAACTTCACCTTGGGGTTTTCATGGGCCCGCTCCTGCAGGATTTTGCTGGCGCGGAGCTGGTCCCGGCGGTGGATGACGGTGACCGAGTTGCACATCTGGGTCAGGTACAAGCCTTCGTCCAGAGCGGAGTCGCCGCCGCCGATAACGGCCACGTCCTGACCGGTGAAGAAGTTGCCGTCGCAGGTGGCGCAGTAGGAGACGCCCTTGGCCTCGAACTCCTCCTCGCCGGGCACGCCCAGCTTCTTGTGGGCGCCGCCCGTCGCCACGATGACGGCCTTGGCGCGGTAGGTATCATCCTGAGCGGTCCGCAGGGTGAAGGGCCACGTCTTGACGTCGAGCTTGACCGCCTCGTCGTAGGTGACCTCCAGCCCGAACTTGCTGGCCTGACCCTCGCAGGCCATCACCAGGTCAACCCCACGGATGCCGTCCGGGAAGCCTGGATAGTTCTCAATGATATCCGTGTTGATGATCTGCCCGCCGATGACCTCCTTCTCCAGAAGGATGGTCTTCAGCTTGGCGCGCACAGTGTACAGACCGGCGCTGAGACCGGAGACACCACCGCCAAGAATTACGACATCATAATCGCCACCCATGACTTGCAGCCTCCTTGCTTCAGATGAATTGACGAACCGTCCGACAGGTATGCCGGAACGCGAACTTTTTCAGTATACACGCTCCGCCATCTCCCCGACAAGTTTTGGGTTGTCAGTCGGGAAATGGCAGCTTGCCCTTCGATATGCTCACCATGAGCGACCACAACCAGGCAGGTACAAGGATGTAGAAGCCCTGCTCCATGAATAGCCTGTACGCCGACTCCGGGACGCCGGGTGAGGAAGAGTGCTCGCGGGCCCGCGATGGGCTGAGGCATTCGAGCAATCAGATAATCCACGACGATTATGTACAGAGATTTCTGTCCCTTCTCGGAGCGGGCGCTTGCATGGAATCTTTAGAGATTATGTTACGACGCAACACAGCACCCGTTCAACGCAGCCCTCTGGTCCGCCTACTTCCGCCGGGACGCGATATACCGAACCACCTCATCCAACCGGGTGAACCAGTCCCGCCCCATCCTGACCGCCGGTATCCGTCCCGTCCTCGCTAGCAAGCGCAGGTGAGAGTGACTCAAGCCCGAGTGAAGGGCCGCCTTTTTCAAGCTGATGAGGAGCTTCCGGTTCAGGCGTCGTCCGTGATTCCCGTACCCCTCGTCTGACCCCTCCTTTCGGGTGCCCATAGCGCGCTCCAATACCGCAGGGATGCTGTTAGCATCGAGTCCATTTTCTCGGATGCCCCCGCCAAGGAAGCCATCCCTGTTTGGTTACGCAACGTGATGTCACTATACACGGGCAATAAACGCTTTCCGCCTATCGACCACATAGAGCGCCGCGGAGAGTATACATTATTGCCCCGCTCCTTCAACGCTATACGTCACACAAATGGACGCCTTTGTCAAGCCTCGTGCGGCGGCATCGGCTCGTGTGATACCTCTGTCCAATCTGGTACAATAGTTAGCTCGTCGGGCGTTTCTCAGGAACGACAGCAATCGTAGATATATACGCCCGACAGGTGTTGTATGAATTTAGCCGTCATCGGCGGCGGGTGCTACGGGTGCCTGCACACGCGGCAGCTCCGCAAGGCCCATCTGTACGGCAAGATACGCGCCGACCGCATTCTGGTGGTGGACCGGCACGCGGACTGCCGCGCCAGCGTGGAGTTCGCCGGCGACCCCCTGGTGCACATCGTCCAGGCGGACTGGCTCACCTTCCTGTGCGACTACCTGGACCACCTGCCGCCGGACACGGACGCCCAGATCGTCCCGGCGCCCTTTGCGCCGCACCTGTTGTTCGACTGGCTCGCCGCCAGCGTCCGACGCGCCCTTCCGCGCGCCGCGGTAGCGCGCCAGCCCTGCGAACTGCGCATGGGCCTGCCCTACGAGCACACCGACCAATCCGGCAACCGCTTCCTCAGCGAGGCGGGCTGGCGATGCCCCGCCACCTGCATCGAACCTGCCATATGTCCCGCCATCAAGAAGCCGCGCGATTGGGACCTGGCGGAGCGCATCCGCCGGGCCGCGCCCGCGGCCCTGGGCGCCCACCTGACGGAGGTGTTCCTCTGCCGACACTTTGCTTACGGCGTCGGCGCTATTCCCGCGCGAGACATCGTCGCCGCGCGAGGCCGCATCCTGACGGCGGCGCAGTCCGGCTCGCCCCTCCGCGCGGTCATCGGCACCAGCTCCCACTGCCACGGCGTGGTGGGACTTCTCCAGGTGGAGCCCGCGCCGCGACCCTGAGCCAACGCTCTCAGCCGATGGACTCCCACCAGGCGGGCCACTATAATAGATGCGTTTGGAACCGTGACCCAGACGAGTGAGCTTCAGGCGGTGAATACCTTGGCCCTACCCTTCGACATATCCCGGCTGGTCTTCTGGATAGCCCTTCCCGTGCTCCTTGTCGCCCAGGGTGTGATTATTGTGGTCACACTGCGCGGGAGGGGACAAGCTGGCCAGCAAGCAATACGCGTGCGTGGTAGCACGAAACTCGAGTTCCTGTGGGCCATCATCCCCGCCCTTATGCTCGCGGCTCTGCTCGCGATGACATACGAGGCCCTGCATGCAAGCAGCTAGCCCGGCGCCAAAGGCGAGAAGCCCCTCCGGCGCCTACCCCACGCTTGTGCTGGTGAGCATCATCGCCACGTTTGTCCTGGTTGTCCTTGGCGGCGTGGTCCGGGTCACAGGCTCCGGCCTCGGATGTCCGGACTGGCCGCTCTGCCACGGCAGCGTCATCCCGCCTCTGAACCTGCCCACGCTCATTGAATACTCCCACCGTCTGGCGGCGTCCCTGGTGAGCCTGCTGGTGCTCGCGACGGCCATCGTGGCATGGACAGCGCGGCGCAATGACCGCCCAGTAGCGCTGGCGGCGAGCATCGCGTTCGCCCTTCTGGTGGCGCAGGTGGTGCTGGGGGGCGTGACCGTCCTCATGGAGCTTCCGCCGACCATCGTCACCGCCCACCTGGCCACGGCGGAGGCGCTTCTGGGCGTCCTGACTGTCCTGTACATCCTGGCCCGCCGCCATGAGATATTCGCGTCCATTGGAGCGCGGCGCCCCAGCCCCGGACTGCTGTGGATGACAGGCGCGGCGGTGCTTTCCATCTTCGCCATCATCTTCGCGGGAGCCTACGTCCGCGGCACGGGCGCCACCTTCGCCTGCGACGGGTGGCCCTTCTGCGGGCCGGAGCTTCTCCCTGAGAGCGGGCTACCCGCCATCCACATGGCCCACCGGCTCGTCGTGCTGGTGGGCGGCGTCCTTGCGATTGTCGCCTGCGTGGCGGCATGGCGCCAGCGGCGGGCCTTGCCCGGCGGCGGCCCGCTGGCCGTGGCCACGGGCGTCCTGTTCCTCCTGCAAACGCTGGCCGGCGCATGGCTGGTTTTCTCCGAATTCACGCCATTCACCCAGGCCCTCCACCTCACTCTGGCCACGGCCGTCTGGACGGGCATTGTGGCGCTGGCGGGTCTGGCGTGGTACGGGCGCCTGAGCCATGCGGAGGGCATACCCGCCGAGGCTGAGGCCAGGCATACCAATACGGTCTTGCCGGGCATCGTAGCGCTGGCGACCCTTGCGTGGTACGAGCGCCAGAGCCGTCCGGAAGGCGCGCCCGCCCTGCAGCCGCCGTTGATGGGTTACGTCAAGCTCGTCAAGCCCTGGATCATCGGCCTGCTGCTGTTCACCGCCCTGGGCGGCATGTTCCTGGCAGCCGGCGGCGCACCGCCTCTCGGCGTGGTCGTGGCCGTGCTCGTGGGCGGCGCCCTGACCGCGGGCGGCGCCAATGCCCTTAACCATTACATTGACCGTGACATTGACGGTTTGATGTACCGGACGCGCGCGCGCCCCATTCCATCCCATCGCATATCGCCGGAGCGAGCGTTCATGTTCGGGATCGCCCTGAACGTCGTGGGCTTCCTTGTCCTGGCGGTGGGCGCCAACCCGCTCAGCGCCGTCCTGGCCCTGGCCGCGTCCGGCTTCTACGTCCTGGTCTATACAAGCTGGCTCAAGCGCACTACGCCTCAAAACATCGTCATCGGAGGAGCGGCGGGCGCCATGCCCCCGCTCATCGGCTGGGCGGCGATCACGAACTCGCTGGGCCTGCCCGGCTTCTACCTCTTCGCCATCGTCTTCTTCTGGACACCCCCGCACTTCTGGGCGCTGGCCATGCTGCTGCGCGACGACTATGCCCGCGCGGGCATCCCCATGCTGCCCGTCGTCCGCTCAGAACGCGAGACGGTTTGGTCCATCCTCCTGTACACGATTGTCCTGGTGGCTGTCACCTTGCTCCTTTACAGCACCCAGGCCCTCGGCACAGTGTACCTGGCGAGCGCCCTCGTCTTCGGCGGGCTCTTCATCTGGATGGCGGTGCGCCTCCTGAAAGACAGCCAGAGGCCGCGCGTCGCCGGACTGTACAAGTACTCGCTGCTCTACCTGGCGCTGCTGTTCGTCGCCATCATCGCCGACAAGAGCATAGGGGTGTAGCGACGCCGTCGCTGCACCCGCACAGGCGGCATTAAACAGGTGCGGCCCCGCGAAGGGGGCCGCAAACGCTGCGAAGCGGGCCGGGTAGCTTCGAGGCCCTAGACGATCACTTCCTCCTCGACAAGGCCGCGCACTTCCCGCGCGCTGAGGCCCAGCACCTCGCCGAAGACGTACTCGTTATGCTCTCCTATCATCGGGCCGTGCGTGCGCATCTTCATGTCGCTCTCGGAGAACTTCCACGGCGCACCTATGACCTTGCGCGAACCGATGACCGGGTGACTGACGTTTGTAAAAGAGCCCCACGCGTTGAAGTGCGGGTCGTTGAAGATCTCCTCCGAGCTCAGGGCCGGCATGGCGGCTACGCCCACGCGCTGGAGCTTCTCCATCACCTCGTAGTGGGTGTACCCCTTCGTCCACGCGCCCAGCAGCTTGTCCAACTCCTCCTGGTTCTTCCAGCGACGGTACTGGTCATTGAACCGCGGGTCGTCCGCCCACTCCGCGTGCCCGACGGCCTGGCAGAGTGCCTTCCACTCCTCGTCGGAGTTGACGACGATGCTGACCCACTTGTCCTTCCCCTGGCATGGATAGCAGTTGTGCGGGGCCATGATGTCGTCCTTATTCCCCTCGCGGTCGCGCACGCGGCCTGTCATGAAGTAGTCCATGATAGCGTCGCCGATGAGGACGGAGGGGACATCACGGGCCGAGACGTCTATGAACTGGCCCTTGCCTGTTCGCTGCCGATAGACCAGCGCGGACATGAGGGCGAAGCACGTACCGGTTCCCACGCGCAGGTCCATGCCGTCGCGGACGTCCGTGGGCAGCAGGTCCGGGTAGCCTGTCATGTGGGAGAGCCCACTCTGCGCGCTGAAGATAGTCGCGAGGCCGGCATAGTGCTTCTGCGGGCCGAACTGCCCGGAGCTGGACGCGGACAGCACGATAATGTCCGGTCGCACCTGCCGCACCACGCTGTAGCCAATGCCCCGGCGGTCCAGGACTCCAGCGCTGAAGTTGTCTATCATCGCGTCGCACGCGCGAACGAGATTCAGGATGATGTCTTTCGCCTTGGGATGGGCCAAGTTCAGCGTGCAGCCCTTCTTGTCAAAGTTGACTTCCTGCCAGGCGGGGGTCTGGCACAGGCCTTCAGGCGGGACGGACGAGGGGTCGGTGATGGCCACGCCCTGCATGTCGGGGGTGTACAGGCGAATGTTGTCCACCCGCTTCATGCTCTCCACCTTGATGACCTCGGCGCCCATGACGCTCATCAGGTGGGTGACGAAGGGCCCCGCAAGAAACCATGTCAGGTCAAGGACTCTGACGCCGGAAAGGGGTCCTGGTGCCATATGCAAAGGCCTCCTTGGCAAGCTAGATAACGCCGGCCTCGCGGAGCTTCACAAGCTGCTCCTTGGTGTAGCCAAGCTCGCGGACATAGACGTCCTCGTTGTGCTGCCCCAGCAGGGGCGCGGGCGACCGCATCGCCCAGGGCGTCTCCGAGTGGATGTACGGGACGCCCGGGTATTTCTGCTTTCCGGCCCGTGGGTGGTCGAGTTCCGTGAAGAACTTGCGGGCCGCCAGGTGGTCGTCCTCCGCCAGGTCTTTCACCGTGGCGATGACGCCCGCGGGGATGCCCACCGCCTGTGTCTTCCGCTCAATGTCCTTCTTGGGCTGGTTGACGCTCCACTGCAAGAGCTTCTCATTGACTTCCATCGGACGCTTCAGCCGCTCGGCGTTCTCGTGGAACTTCGGCTCCTTGGTCCAGGCGGGGCCTCCCATCACCTTCTCCGTGAACAGCTCCCACCACGCCTGCGTGGACACGCGCACGACCAGGTAGCCGTCCTTCATCTTCATGTTGCTGCCGATGCGCGGCCCACGGCCGTCGCGGCTGTCTATGATGTGGCTGCTGTGTGTGTACTTGCCCAGAGCGGTCCGCGTCAGCGCCATGGTGGCCATGACGCGGGGCATGTCAATGTGCTGGCCGGGGCCGCCCATCTGGAGGCCGTAGTACGCGCCCAGCGTGGCGATGGCGCCGAACAGCCCCGCGTCGTAGTCGCTGATGAACAGGCCGGGCCGTACCGGAGGCCGGTCCGTGACGCCACCGGGGAGCAGATAGCCCTCGCCGCCGGCCATGATGGTGTTGAGAGCGTAGGCCTTGAAGTCAGCATACGGGCCCTTCTGGCCGAAGGGGCTGAGGGACGTCATGATGAGCCGCGGGTTGGCCTTCTTGAGCACATCATACGTGAGGCCCAGGGCTTTCAACTCGCCGGGCGCGTGGTCCTCCACCAGGACGTCCACCTGCTTGATGAGACGCAGGAATATCTGCTTGCCGGTGGCTGTGCGGACGTCGAGCGTGATCCCCCTCTTGCTCGTGTTGAAGTACAGGAAGAAGCCGCTGGTCTCCTGGTTGGGGATGTTGTCGGGGTAGGGTTCGCGCTGGCGGGCGTTATCGCCGGTGTCCGGCGGCTCGACTTTGAGCACGTCCGCTCCCATATCGCCGAGGAGCTTGCCACAATAGGGAGCCGCTACGAAGTGCCCCCATTCCAGCACTTTCAACCCTTCCAGAGCGCGTTCGGCCATGATGCAACCCTCCTACAACAGGCGGGATGTTCTACGAGCGACGCCCGCGCGCGGAAACACTCCGGCGCAAGCATGCGCAACTATACCAGACTCCATCTTTCCAGGCAAGAGTTCCGCTCCCGCCGCGCGTGCGCCTGGCATCCGCGTTACGGCTTCCGCACCCTGGGCGCCCCGCCGTGCGGGGTGCGAAAGTGCTCAACCGTGTTCCGGATGCCCTCGTCCAAGCCCACCCGTGGCGACCAGCCCAGCCCGGCGCGGGCCTTGCCCGCCTTCAGGTAGATGCGGAACACGTCGCCCGCGCGCGGGGCGTCATAGGCGGGCGCGCCGCCGTAGCCCGTCGCCGCCTGAAGCTGTACGAAGATGCGGTTCACCGACACGCCCGCCTCCGTTCCGATGTTGAACGCCTCGCCGTCGCCGCGCTCCAGCGCCAGCAGGTTCGCCCGCACGATGTCCGAGACGTACACAAAGTCCCGCTCCTGCTCGCCCGTCCCGAATATGACGGGCTGGACGCCCCGCAGCATCTTTTCGGTGAAGATGGCCACCACGCCGGCCTCCCCGAAGGGGTCCTGGCGCGGCCCGTACACGTTGGCGTAGCGGAGGACGGTGAAGCGGAGGCCGTAGAGCTGCCCGAAGAGACCCAGGTACTTCTCCGCCGCGAACTTGGACGTGCCGTAGGGGCTCAAGGGATGCACCGGGTGCTCCTCGTCGCAGGGCATGTAGCGCGGCTCCCCGTAGAGCGCGCCGCCCGTGGAGGCGTACACTACTTTGCGGACGCCCGTGCGGCGCGCCTGCTCGAACACGTGGATGGAGCCGAGGATGTTCACCGCCGCGTCGCGGCACGGGTCTTTCACGGACATGGCCACGCTGGCTTGCGCGGCGTGATGGTCCACATACTCCGGGCGCTCCTGGTCGAAGACCTGCGCCAGGGCCGTGGAGTCGCGGATGTCCACCTGGTAGAGGCGCGCGCGCGGGTTGACCTGCTCCCGCTTGCCCGCGGACAGGTCGTCCACCACGGCCACGTCGTGGCCGGCGGCCACGAAGCCGTCCACTATATGGGAGCCGATGAAGCCGGCGCCGCCGGTGACCAGGACTTTCGCCATCCCGCGCCTCACTCGGAAGAAGAGATTCGCAGGCAAACGAGCAGCATTATACCACGGC
>JAUSIH010000085.1 GCA_030648205.1 Dehalococcoidia bacterium
AGGGTGATTTCCGGGTACCAGAACGTCGCGGTGTCCGCCGCGACGCGGAAGTCACAGGCCAGCGCGAGGTGCAGGCCGCCGCCCACCGCGAAGCCGTTGATGGCCGCGATGGTGACCTGCTCCATTCTGTCCACCATCTCAAGCGCGCGTTGAAGGTACACACGCCGTTTGCCGCGCGCCAGGTCAAACTGCTTGAGGCGCTCCTCTTCCGTCGGCGCGCCTTTCAGCCGCGTGATGTCCGCGCCGGAGCAAAAGGCCGGGCCGCTGCCCGTGATGACAATGATGCGGTTCTCGGGGTCATCGCGGAGCTTGGTGAGGATATCCAGGAATTCCTGGAGCATCTCCTCGTTCACGGGGTTTCGCTTCTCCGGGCGGTTCAGAGTCACCGTCGCCAGCGCACCCTTTTGGTCCAGTAAGAAGTTCTTGTACACGCGTCTCCTCCTATTCCACATTTGCTCGCGAGTCGCCAGCGTGCGAGTGTCGTTCCAGAGGACGGAAGCGCGCCCGCCACGGTGCGGGGCGTGTCGCCGGCAAGAGAATACAGAGCGTGGGCATTCTAGGAGCATATGGAGAGAGTGTCAAGGAGACGATGTGCCTCTGTGTCGTTCAGTGACATAACGCAAGAAGGAGCAGCAGCGGGCCGCTACGCCGTGACCTCGATGGCGGCGTAGCCCACCACGCTGGAGGCGTCGCCGGAGGTGTCGGCGGACGTGCCATAGGCCAACAGCCGCGCCTGCGTCGCGCCGAGTCGCGTCGCGGCGGAGAGCATCGCCACAATAGGGCCGGGGCCGCAACAGGTGACGCCCTGCGTCCGGACAGCCTGCACGAAGCCCGCCGCGTCCAGGCCCAGAATGGGGGCGATGGCCAGGCGGTCCCTTTCGGTGGCGACTGCGGCAGGCTCGTAGTGGGTGAAATCGCAACTGGCGATGATGACGGCCTGCCGCCCTTCGAGCGCCCGCGCGAGCGCGTCACCCAGGCGCTGGCAGGTGCGGGCGTCCTGGCGTGTAACGAGGATGGGTAGAAAGGGCACGGCGTCCCCGTAAATGGCCTGCAGGAAGGGGACGTGTACCTCGATAGAGTGCTCGTTGAAATGTGCGCGCCTGTCCGGGCGCACGAACGGCGCGAGCGCCTCCAGGCGGTCCGACGCGCGCCTGTCAACGCGCGTTACGCCGAGCGGCGTCTCCCACGCGTCATCTGGCGACGTAGCGGCGGACTTTCCCGCGCCCCGGTGGTCCGGCCCCAGCACCACCACCAGGTCTGGACGCGGCGCCCTGCTCAGACGGGCGTAGGCGTGCGCGGCGACAGGGCCGGAATAGACATACCCCGCGTGCGGGCATACCAGGCCGAGAAGACGGCGATCGTTTGCGCCGAGCGCTCGGTGCACGGCGGTGCTGGCCGCGTCTCTTGGCCCGAAGCGGTGGCCGCGACACCAGCCGAGAAGCGAGCGCAAGGCGTCCGGCGTCGCCGGATAGAATGCGCCCGCCACTGCGGGCTTCCTCACGTGCACAACGGCTCCCATACGCACGCCAGTCAACCGCCGCAGCCCCGCAAGGCGGGGCCGCCGCGCTAAAGGTGGGCCGCATGGCCCAAAGCTACAGTCGCGCGTTAATCTGAGTTGCCCACCGCTTCATGAAGCCCATCTTGTCAACCGAGTGATTGCTGATCCAGAGCTGGTCCGCGCCCGCGTCCACGCAGCGCTTGATCTTCTCCAGCACGTCGTCGGGCGTGCCGGCAAGGGAGAAACGCTCGGCAAGGTAGTCGGTGAGGCCAAGGGACTCCACCAGTTGCGCGTTGGGCTGCGCTCCGCTCCGGACCACGTGCTGAGACGGCGCATAGGCCACGTCCAGCTTACGCATCGCCCCCAGGTAGCGCTCCGGAATGTTCTTGCCCTGGGAGCCGAAGCGCATGATCATGCGCGCGCCGCCCGCCAGGGACGAAAGGACCTCCCGCACAGCCGCCCTGCGGTCGGTGTCCACGTTGGCGGCGATGACCATCCACCAGATGTCTATGTCCTCGATGCGCCGTCCGGCGGACTCCGCGCCCTCGCGGATGCGCTGGCGGGCGTCGGCGATGACCTCCGGCGTAAGGCCGCTGCCCACGATGATGCCATCGGCTATCTCGCCGGCCATCCGCAGGTTTTTGGGGCCGGACGCGGCGACATAGATAGGCACGCGCCGGTGCGCCCACGAGAGCTTGCACGGCTTGCCCTGGTACATGGCCTCGCCCTTGATGAGCAGGTCGCGTACGGTCAGCGAGTACTCCCGTATCTGCGCGATGGTGGCCGCGGGAAGGCCCGCGTTGAACACGGAGCTTTCGCCGCCGCCAATGCCCATGAAGGCCCTGCCTCCGGACAGCTCGTCAATGGCCGCGATGCAGCTCGCGGTGACGGTGGGATGGCGCGTCAGGGGGTTGGTCACGCGCGGGCCGATACGGATGTGCTTCGTGTGCAGCGCGGCGATTGTCATGGCGGGGTACACGTCGCGGCGCAGGCACTGGGAGTCCGCGATGCCCAGGGCGACGAAGCCCGATGGCTCCACCTCACTGGCCCACCGGGCGTACTCGGTCAGGGGGCCATCCGGCGGGATGTGAACGCCGAGCTTGACCTTCATGTGCGCCACCTCTTCTCTGCTTCCGGTGGGTTCCGACCATGGTTATTGCGGCAGGCCAGGGCATTGTGTTATATGCCCATTGCCCGCGCGGAAGCCGCTACACCTCCCGGTCCGCGAGGGACGGCGCTATAGTACCCCTGCGTGGCGAAGATGGCAACTGTGCAAAGCTCTGGCTGCGCTGACGCAAAGCGAGAGGCCCCGTCGTGACAGGAGCGGGGCCTTTCGGGGCTGTCCAAAAACACTGAGGCGTGGAGCGGCGGGCAGCCGTCTCGTTGTCCGCCAGTACACGGGCCGTCATGCCGCCGAGATCGATAGGAGGTGTTGACAGAATTCGTACTGTGTAGTAATATAACATGCGAAAATCAGAATAGCCAGGGATACTCGCGGGAAACGGGACGCAGTCTCAGTCGCGTCTCGGGACGGCTGACTGGCCTGTCCACGCAAGTATCCGTGAGTAGCCAACGGAGGTGAACGAATGCCCCGCACCCGCGCGCGCCGCCGCACCCGCGCCCACGCTCTCGACGAACTCGACTACAAAATCCTTCTGAGACTCCAGGCTAACGGTCGCGAGTCCAATGCGGAGATCGCTCGTGTCCTGGATGTCAGCGAAGGGACGATCCGCCGGCGGATCAAGCGTCTGATTGACGATGATGTCATCCGCGTGACGGCTGTCCCCAACCCGTGGAAGATCGGCTTCGAGGCAGTGGCCCTCATCGGTCTGCAGGTTGAGCTGGACAAGATGGACCAGGTAGCCAACAAGCTGGCTGAAATGAGTGAAGTCCACTTCGTTTCCTTGACCACCGGGACTTACGACATCTTCATCTGGGTGATGGTCCCGACGGCCGAGGATTTGGGCAGCTTCATCAAGACAAAACTGGCCGGCATCACTGGCATCACGCGCAGTGAGACCTTCATCAACCTGGAAATCCGGAAGCGCACCTTCGGCTGGCTGAGCTAGCGATAACTTGGCTTAAGCCCCTGCTAAGGACGCCGCCCGCGAATCTCGCGGGCGGCGTCCTTTTGTCGCCAGCGCTTGTGATAACGGACGAAGCAGCCTAGATGACGCCCGACTCCCGCAGGCGGCCTCGCTCTGTTTCCGGCACGCCCATGAGCTGCTTGTAGATGTAGTCGTTGTGCTCGCCCAGCCGCGGGGACGGAACAGGCTGACCGGGCGTAAACGGCCCGACGCGCCAGGGCGTGCGGTACATCGTCTCCTTGCCGAACAGGTAGTGCTCCAGATCAAAGTGGGTGGGCCGGGCCTTGAAATGCGGGTCCTGCAGCCGCTCCTCCGTGTCCATGACGGGCATGGCCGCAACGCCCCGCTTCTGGCACGCATCCGTGACCTCATAGCCCGTGTACGCGCGGGTCCACTCACCGATGTGAGCGTCCAGACCTTTGCGGTTCTTCATCCGCTGGTACTTGTCAGCGAAGCGCTCGTCCTTCGTCCACTCCGGGTTGCCGATCACGGCGCACAGATTGCGCCATTCCTCCTCGGTGTCGCAGGCGATGCTGACCCACTTGTCGCCGCCCTTGACGGGGTATGTCCCGTGAGGCGCGAGCGTGGGGTGCGCGTTGCCCAGAGGCCCCATCACGCGCCCGTTCATTGTGTGCTCCATGATGGCTTCCATAAGGAAGGTGCTGGTGGACTCCCACGCCGACAGGTCTATCCACTGACCGACACCCGTGCGGTTGCGGTGCACCAGCGAACCCAAAATGCTGAAGGCGCAGAAAATGGCCGCGTTGAAGTCCCCGTAGGCAATGGGCGGGTCAAAAGGCTCGGTGTCGCCCGTGTAGCCGATGATGTTGTCCAGCCCGGACATGGCCATCATGGTGGTGGCGTAGGCACGCGTGTCCCGCAGGGGTCCCGTGGCGCCGCACACGGAGATGGAGCACAGGATGACATCCGGCTTGGCGCGCCGCAGCACCGGGTAGTGCAGGTTGAACTTGCGAAGCACGTCCGGAGTGAAGTTGTCAATGATGGCATCGCTGCGTTCCACCAGCTTGAGGAACAGGTCGCGGCCATCAGGCACCGTGAGGTCCAGCGTGATGCCCAGCTTGCCCCGGTTTACGGCGTGGAACCAGCCGTTGCACTCCTGCTCCGTCTCCTCCTTCGTCCGTCCCTTCTCTTTCAGGACGACTCCCGGGCCGTAGCGGAGCGGGTCGAAGCGTTGCCGCGCCTCCACCTTGATGACCTCGCAGCCCATGTCCGCGAGGAGGTTGCCTGGCATGGATCCCGCCCACGCGGTCCCCAGGTCCAGGACGCGGTAATTGGACAGAGGGCCTTTGTACGGTGCGTTCATTAGATGATCCCCTCCTCCCGGAGCTGCACCAGGCGCGTCTTCTCAATGCCGAGCATCTGGTTATAGACCTCCTCGTTGTGCTCGCCCAGCAGAGGAGCGGCGTGTTGGATGCGCCACGGCGTCGCTGAGAACTGCATGGGCAGGCCGGGGTATCTGACGGGGCCGGTGTCGCTGCGGTCCACGGCGGGCAGAAAGCCGCGCGCCTCGATCTGAGCGTTGTCCATGGACTCGCCGATGTTGTAGACGGGGCAGAAGGGCACGCGCCTCTCCTGGCACGCTTTGAACGCCTCCTCCCGCGTCCGCTCCATGAACCAGGGAGCCGTGAGGGCGTCTACCTCTTCCCTGTACTCAGCCGCCATCTTCCGCCGGTCGCGGTAACGCGGGTTCTTGGCCCATTCCGGGTTGCCCATCAGCTCCAGGAACTTCAGCCACTGGGCGAGCTGGGGCGCGTTCGCATACATGTAGCCGTCCTTGACCTTCGTGAACCCCACGGGGTACGTCAGGCGGCTCCCCACGGTAATTCCGCGCATGGCCTTCATGCCCAGGAACATGTAGTTGAGGACATAGACGCCCAGGTGCAGGGTGGCAAGCACCTCGGCCTCGGAGATGTCCACGTGGGTCCCCTCGCCCGTCTGGTCCCGCTGCAGGATGGCGACAAATGTGGCGCATGCGCCGGCCAGCCCCCCCTGCAGGGCCGCCTGGGAGAAAGGGTAGGCCAGCGGCTCCCGCGGCGGCCTGCCCAGGCCCTCGGTCATCCCGCCCATGGACTGGACGTTGATGTCGTGCGCCTTGTAGTCGCGGTAGGGTCCCGTCCACCCGAAGGGCGTGACGGACGTGACGATGAGGCGCGGGTTAACCTCATGCAGATGCTGGAAATCTAGCTCCCATTCCTCCATCTGCCGGGGCGTGTTGCTCTCCACGAGGATGTCCGCCTTCTGGAGCACCTGTTCAAAGAGATTGCGCCCTTCATGCTTGGAAACATCCAGTGTAATGCTCTTCTTGTTGACATTCATGGCCAGGAAGAGGCCGCTCCGCTCGGGGTGCGGGATGTCGCCCAGGAAGGGGCCGTGATGGCGCGCGGGGTCGCCGGAGCCGGGGGGCTCGACCTTGATGACCTCGGCGCCCAGGATGGACATGAACCTGCCGCAAAAGGGCGCGGCGACGGGGCCTCCCAGTTCGACAACGCGGAGGCCTTGCAGGAGTTCACCAGGCATCAGGTGCACCTCTTTCCGCTGGACTCCTCGGCGCAGGATCAGGGCCTGTGCGCCCGCCGAAGGCGAGGACGTCCCGCGACTGATGGTTTGATAGACGCGCGGAACATGGGAAACGCGGAGCGCGGTCCCACTCCGGTTGGATATTATGGCGGCTTCCGATGCGGCGCGCAAGGACTTAGCGCCAGGGAACCCGCCATATACGCCTTGGCTCATGGCGCAGCGTGGGAGAGACAAAGTGGGCAGAGGGTTGTTACTATGGCCCTATGCTGACTGTCACACATGGGCTTACCCAGGAGGAAGCACGACGCCGCCTGTCCGTTCACGGCCGCAACGTCCTTGTGCCGGAGGAGAAGGGGGCCGCGTGGCGGCGCTTTCTGCAGCCCGCCCTTGACCCCATGGTCATGCTCCTGCTCATCGCCGCGGGGGTGTACGTGGCCCTGGGGGAGACGCGGGACGCCGCTGTCATGGTGGTCGCGCTCGTGCCCGTCGTCGGCATCAACTGGGTGCTGGAGGTCCGCGCCCAGCAGACGCTTGGCAAGCTGCGGGAACATGCTTTGCCCCGCGCTCGCGTTTACCGGGATGGGACACTGCAAATGGTGTCCGTCGAGGAGCTGGTGCCCGGCGACGTGTGCGACCTCCGCGAGGGCGACGTTATTCCGGCGGACGCTGTCATACTGTCCGGCTCCGACCTGATCGCGGACGAGTCCGCGCTGACGGGCGAGTCGCTCCCCGTGAACAAGACGCCTTCTCCAGAAGGAAAGCCGGGCGGCCCCGAGAACGGCCTGCTCGCGGGTACAGTGCTGGTCTCGGGCCGCGCCGTAGCGCGGGTGTCGGTCACCGGGCCGCGAACGCAGTACGGTGAGGCCGGGGCGCTTGCCGCCCAGTCAAAGGTGGAGTTGACGCCGCTGGAGCAGGCCATTCGCCACCTGCTGCGGCGGCTGGGGCTGCTGGCCGCCGCGGTGTGTCTGACGGTGCTGGGGCTGGAGCTGGCGCGAGGCCACGGCCTGGGCCAGGCGCTCATCGCCGCGGTTGGCCTCGCCATCGCCGCCATACCGGAGGAGCTGCCCATCGTTTACACCCTGTACCTGGGCATTGGGGCGCTGCACCTCGCCCGCAGCCGGGCGCTGGTCCGGCGCCTGCAGGGCGTGGAGACTCTGGGGAGCACTACCGTCATCTGCACCGACAAGACGGGCACACTGACGAAGGGAGTGCTGCAAGTCGCCGCCCTGGTCGCGTCCCCCGATGTGATCTCGGCGGCTCCGGACTCCGCAAGGCGGAGCGAACTTCTGCGGGCCGCCGCGCTGGCCTGCGAGATAGATGCCTTCGACCCCCTGGAGCAGGTGATTCTGGCCTATGCCTCTTCTCACGGGTCCCCTTCGCAGGAGCTGTACACGGGCCGCCGCCTGGTGCACGAGTATGCCTTTGACCCCTCCACCAAGACTATGTCCCACGTCTGGCAGGAGTCTGACGGGACGCTGTGGCTCTACACCAAGGGCGCGCTTGAGGGCATACTGGAGCTTTGCGCCGTCACGTCCGCCGAGCGGGCCACGGCGCTGGCCGCGAACCGAGTTATCAGCGGCGACGGCATGCGGGCCATCGCGGTCGCCAGGAAGCGGTTGGATCGACTGACCGCGCGCAGGGAGGACGACGAGCACGGGGCCGCCTACCTGGGGCTGATCGGCTTCGCTGACGAGCCGCGACCCGAGGTGCGCGCCTCCATTCAGGAGTGCCAGAAGGCGGGCGTGCGCGTGGTCATGATCACCGGCGACCATCCGCTCACGGCCCACTGGGTGGCGGAGCAGGTCGGTTTGGACCACACGGACGACGGCATGCTCACCGGCCCCGAGATGGGGCGGATGGATGAGTCCGCATTCCGGCGTGCGCTGCGGAACGCCAACGTGCTGGCCCGCATTACGCCCGCCCAGAAGCACCGCGTGGTGCGCGCTCTCAAGGAGCAGGGCGAGGTGGTGGCCATGACCGGCGATGGCATCAACGACGTGGCGGCGCTGCGCGAGGCCCACGTGGGCATCGCCATGGGCAAGCGCGGGACGGAGGTGGCCCGCTCCGTGGCGACTCTGGTGCTTCTGGACGACAACTTCAAGACCATCGAGGCGGCGGTGCGCCTGGGGCGGCAGGTGTACGACAACCTTCAGCGCGCATTCCGCTATATCGTGGTCTTCCACATTCCCATTATTATCACCGCCCTGCTCATGCCTCTCCTGGGCGCGCCGCTGCTGCTCCGCCCGGTGCACCTCGTCTGGCTGGAGCTTGTCTTGCACCCTATCATCGCGCTGGTCTATCCCTCCGATCGTCCGGACAGCGACGCGATGCGCCGTCCGCCGCGCCGTCGCGACGAGCCTATCATATCCGGAGGGGTGTTCCGACGCCTGCTGGTGGAGGGCCTGCTGGTGACGCTGGCGGTGGACGGGAGCTATCTGCTCCTGCTGGGCAGGGGCGCGCCGGAGGCGGAGGCGCGGACAGTGGCGCTGGCTATCCTCGTCATCGCGCAGGTGTTCCTGGTGTTGATGCAGAGGTCGCCGGGCAAGCCGTTCTGGCGCAACTGGAAAGGCGGGAACAGGGTATTGCCCTGGGTGATGGTGGCTGCGCTGGGCAGCCTGGCGCTGCTGAGCTACGTGCCGCCGCTCGCCGCAGCCGCGGGCCTTGTCCCGCTGACTCCCGCCCACTGGGGGCTGGCCCTCGCGCTGACCGCGCTCGCCACACTGCCGCTGGAGGCGACGAAGGGGGCGTCCCGGAAGAACGCCCCCCTGGCGCGTTAGCTCAGCACTTCCGCCTTCGTGAGCCGCTCCACGTCGTTCTTCGGCAGGCCGAGAATCTCGCCGAAGACGAACGGGTTGTGCTCCCCGAAGAGCGGCCCGGGCCGCCGGATGCTGGCGGGAGTGCGCGAGAGCTTCCACGGAACGCCCACGTTCGTCTGCTTCCCCAGCACGGGGTGCTGGACGGTGACGTACGCGCCGCGCGCCTGCAGGTGCTCGTCCGCCAGCAGGTCGTCCATGCTCATCGAGGGCATGGCCGCCACGCTCGCTTTCTGAAGCAGGAGAGTAGCCTCATGGGGCGTGCGCTGCTTCGTCCACTGCGTGATGAGCGTGTCCAGCTCCGCTTCGTTCTTCTTCCGGGCGTAGGCGTCGGCGAAGCGCGGGTCTGACGCCAGTTCGGCGCGGCCCAGGACGCGGCACAGGGCGCGCCACTCGTCCTCAGTCCCCACCGCGATGCTGACCCACGAGTCGTTGTCCTTGCAGCGGTACACGTTGTGGGGCGCCATTATCGGATCGCGGTTCCCCTGGCGCATGGGGTTATGCCCGTTCATGGTGTACTCAAGGATCTGGTCGCCCACCAGGCAGGAGACGACCTCCCGCGACGCCATGTCAACAAACTGTCCCTGGCCGGTCTGGCGCCGATGGTACAGGCTGGCCACGATGGCGAAGGCCAGTGCGGACCCTACGCGCAGGTCAACGGAGTCCCGCAACATTGTAGGCGGGCCATCCTGGTAGCCCGTCAGGTAGCCCATTCCTCCCAGGGCGTTGAAGATGCCGGCGTAGCCGGCGAACTTGGACTCGGGACCAGTGGACCCGCCGTTTGCCGCTGAGAGAAGGATGATGGAGGGGTTGACGCGCCGCATGGCGTTGTAGCCCACGCCCAGGCGCTCCAGCACGTTGGGACGAAAGTTGTCCACCACGGCGTCGCAAACAGCTACCAGCGACAGGGCCAGCTTCTGGCCCTCGGGCTTGCTCAAGTCCAGGCGTATGCCCAGCTTGTTGAAGTTGAAGTCGTTCAGGTGCGGGCTGTTGTCGAAGCCCTCGTAGAGCGTGCTCATCCCGCGACGCATAAGGTCGAGACGCCGGACGGATTCCACCTTAAGCACTTCCGCGCCCAGGAAGCCCGCCAGCAGCGTGCCCTGCGGGCCGGCGGCGGCCCAGGTGAAGTCCAGGATACGGACGCCCGACAGGGGACCGGCTTGTTTATCTGTCATTGGTCAACTCCCTTACAAGTGCGAAGTGAGTGTTCTCCGTTGTGTCTGTCCGGAGTGGGTCGCGTGAGAGCGGAGGCGTCATCTCTAGATAATCCCCGTCTGCCGGAGTTGGACGAGCTCCGCGCGGGAAAGCCCCAGGCGGTCGCAGTAGACTGTCGCATTGTGCTGGCCCAGAAGAGGCGCGGGACGGTCGTACCGGGCCGGTGATGCCGGCATCTTGTAGGGCACCGTGGGATAGAGGAACCGTCCCGCCTCCGGATGATCAATTTCCGTGAAGAAGTTGCGATGGATGAGCTGTTTTGACTTGACCAGGTCCTCCGCATTGGCGAAGTAACCGGCGGGGCATCCCGAGCCGCCTATCTTCAGGTAGAAGTCTTCCTTGTCCTGCCCCGCCAGCCAGCGGGCCAGGATTTTGTTGAGCTCGGGGCCGTATTTGAGGCGGCCTGCGCGGGCCTTGAACCGCTCGTCCTTCAGCGCCGGGTCGTCCACGACCTGCAGCAGGGACTCAAAGTGATTGTCCTCCGTGGGACGGACTATCACGTAGCCGTTCTTGGCCTTAAAGATGCCGCCGAACTCGTAGCCGCGGCCTGCGCGGGTCAGGTGCGTGTTCTCCGCGGTGAGGCGGATGAAGCTCATCCTGTTGAGCTGGAGCTGCACCTCCTGGCCGGATACGTCGATGTGCTGCCCCTGGTCGGAGGCCGTGCGCTCATAGAGGGCCGCCGCCGTGGCGGACGCGCCGTAAATGCCCGAATCGTACTCCCCCACAAAGCCTCCCGCCTTTAGGGGTTCACGGTCGGGGAACATGCTGAACGTGGGTTCACCGGGGAGCAGGAACCCCTCGCCACCCCCGTGATAGACGTTCAAGGGATAGGCCTTCCACGTAGCGTGGGGACCCGTCTTGCCGAAGGGCGTGATGGAGGTGACGATGAGCTTGGGATTCGCCGCGCGCAGGGCGCCGTAGTCCAGTCCGAGGGCCGTCTCCTCCTGAGGAGGCGCGTCCTCAACGAGCACGTCCGCCTGCTTGGCCAGCTCGTGCAGCAGACGGCGGCCCGTGGCCGTGCGCAGGTTGAGCGTGACGCCCATCTTGTTCGTGTTGCAGTAGAGAAAAAGGGCGCTTCTCTCCATGCCCGGCTTGTCGCCGGCGAACGCGCCGTACCGCCGGGCCGGATCGCCCTCCGGCGGCTCCACCTTTGTGACCTCCGCGCCCATGTCCGCCAGGAGCTTGGCGCAGTAGGGGCCAGCGGCCAAGCGGCAGACATCCAGGATGCGGACGCCGGAGAAAACACCTTTAGACATGCGTTATGCCCACCTCTCTAAGCTCAAGTGCTTTTGCTTGCTGATAGTCCGAACTGTCTCTATTACCGCGTCCCCCGGAGGCGCGGGTCAAGGATATCGCGCAACCCGTCCCCCAGCAAGTTAAACCCGAAGACAGCCAGGCTGATGGCTACCCCAGGGAAAATGCCTATCCAGGGCGCCTGCTCCAGGTACTCGCGCCCCGCGCCCGCCAGCATACCGCCCCACGTGGGCGACGGCGGCGGGACGCCCAGGCCCAGGAAGCTCAGCGACGCCTCGGTGAGGATGGCGGTGGGCAGCGCCATGCTGCTGAGCACCCACAGAGGCGCCAGGCATTGAGGCAGGATGTGGTGCGCCAGGATGCGCGTGTGGCTCGCGCCGATGGACCGCGCCGCGTCCACGTACTGACTCTCTTTCTCGCTGAGGGCTGTCGAGCGGATAACGCGGGACGCGCGGGGAATCTGGGTCAGGCTGATGGCCGCCACCACGTTTTCCAGCGACGGCCCCAGCGCCGCGACGATGGCGAGGGCGAGGATGAGCGTGGGAAAGGACATCATGATGTCCATGATGCGCTGGATGATTGTGTCGGTCCTGCCCCCGAAGTACCCGCTGACCATGCCGACAAGGCCGCCGATCACCTGGCCGAAGAAAACGGACAGGATGCCAACGTACAGAGACGTGCGGGCGCCATGTATGATGCGGCTCAGGATGTCGCGGGCCAGGTCGTCAGTCCCCAGCAGGAACTGGCTTGACGGCGGCGAAAACTCATTGCCATAGAACAGCTTCAGCGGGTCGCGCGGCGCCAGCACCGGCGCGCCCACGGCCACCAGAATCATGGCAAGAGCAATGAGCGCGCCAATGGTCGCCAGGACGTTTGTTTTGGCAAACGCCAGGATATGGGCGCCCGAAGGCTTGCTGGGCCGCAGTCCCTCCATGGGCGCCGGGAGCGTCTCATGTCTCTGCATTGTCTGCGGCTACCTGAAGGTGATGCGAGGGTCCAGCATGCCATACACCATGTCCGTCAGCAGGTTGATGATGAGCACCAGCGCCGCGAAGACGACGATAATGGTCTGGACCATGGGAAAGTCCTTGAAGTTAATGGCGTCAATAAGACCTTTGCCAATGCCTGGCAGGAAGAACAGAGTTTCCATGATGACTGTCCCCCCGACGGAGAAGGAGAATTGAATGCTGATGAGAGTGATGACGGGTAACAGGGCATTCCGCAGGGCGTGCTGGAGGATGACCACGCGCTCCCGAAGGCCCTTGGCCCACGCGGTGCGCACATAGTCTTGGCGCAGCACCTCAAGCATCTGAGAGCGGGTCATCCGCGCGACGACGGCGGTATGGTAGTAGCCCAGGGCGAGCGCGGGCCAGAACACCTGCTGGAAATTGGCCCAGGGGTCCCGCCAGGGCGGAACGTAGCCCAGAGGCGGCAGCCAGTGGAAGCCGACGGCCAGCACGAGGACGATCAGTGTGCCAGTCCAGAAAATAGGCATGGCGATTCCCGCCACGCTGATGATGCGCATCAGGTGGTCAATCCATGTGTTCTGGCGGATGGCGGACGCAACGCCCATAGGGATAGAGAGCAGTGTGCCAAATATCACAGTGAGGATGGACAGCTCCAGGGTAAGTGGAAGGCGATTCTGGATTTCCTGAAAAACCGGGAAGCCCGTCGTGAGGGAACGCCCCACATCCAGACGAAACAGCCCCACCATCCAGCTCAGGTACTGGATGTGCAGCGGCTTGTCCAGCCCGAGTTCACTCCGGAGAGCGGCGATCTTCTCCGGCGTGGCGGACCCCTCACCGCTGGTGCCGACCAGGATTGTGCGGGCTACATCGCCGGGGAGGACCTGCATCAGGACAAAAATAATGATGGAGACGCCTATCAGCGAAAGGCTCGCCGACACAAGGCGGCTGACGATGTAACGCGTCACGCGAGTCCTCTGACGGGGGAGGAGCCAACGTTCAATGTTGGCTCCTCCCCTTTGGAGTTACTTGTCAAGCCAGACGGTCTCGTAGCGGATATTGTTGTAGATCGTCTCGCCGGGAATGAAGTCCCTGACCCACTTCTGCCATGCCTGGCTGTAGTTGCCCCAGGAGATGATGCTGGCCTCCGCGTTGTCGTACAGGTATTTGTCTATCACCTTGACCTGCTTCTTGCGTTCTGTCTGGTCAAGGGTGAACATCTGCTTGTCGATCAACGCGTCCAGCTTCGGGTCGGCGACATCCGCGAAGTTCCGCGGACCAGCGGTACGGTAGTACTGGTTCAGGATTGTGTCTGGTGACGCCGGGGCGAGAGGGTGCCGGTGGGCGTGCAGCTCATAGCTGCGCGCGTACACGTAGTCGTAGAAGGCGGCGCCGTCCCGCGTCGTCAGGGTCGCGGTGACGCCTATATTGGCAAGCTGGTCTTTGACGAACGTGGCCATAGACAGGTAGTCGCCGCCCGTCCGGTAGAAGATATCCGTCTTGAGGCCGTTGGGGAAGCCGGCCTCCGCCAGCAGCTTCTTGGCCTCGTCAATATCCCTGGACTTCGGCTCTCGCCAGCCGGGAACATTCTTCAACTCATCGGGAGTAAGGCCACCCAGTCCGGGAGGGAGCACCCCGTCCACGGTCCCCAGGCCCTGGTCAACAGTGGCCACGGCCTGCTTCCGGTCAATGGCCATGAACACGGCGCGCCGCACGCGGGGGTCAGACCAGGGTTTCTTGTTACTGGGTATGTAGACGTTCCACCAGAAGCTGTTGGCGTACAGGTAGGCGGTCGCCTGGCCCTTCATCTGGCTGTCCACAGTCTTGAACTGCGGGACCGTGAGATAAACGGGAGCGGTGATGTCAATCCGGCCTGCTCGGAATGCCGCCAGGCCCGTGTTCCGATCAGGGAGGATGAAGACCGTCACGCCATCCAGATGGGGCAAGCTCTTGTTCCAGTACTTGTCATTCTTGACGGTCTCAAAGGAGACTCCGCTCTGGAAGTTCTTCCACTTGTAGGCGCCGCTGCCATAGATCTGGGTCATTTCCCGGCCCGAAGGAGCATCTGCGGGGACCACGGAGGCCCAGTCCATCATGAATGTCCGAAAGAGGTCAGGATAGGGGAACTTCAGGTTCAAAACAAGCGTGTTGGCGTCCGGCGCCTCAACGGACTTGACGACGGCGCTCAGCGTTGGCTCAAGCTGGTCGCTGTCTTTCATCCAGCGCGCAACGCTCGCCTTGACGTCAGCGGAGGTGAGGGGCTTGCCGTTGTGGAATGTAACTCCCTTACGGAGGGCAAACGTGATTTTGGTGCCGTCGCCACTGATGTCCCACTTTTCCGCCAGGTCGGGCGCTACCACACCCGGCCTGAGAGGGTCCTCCTTGACAAGCCCGTCATAGACAAGGCCCCAGAGCTGCAGGCTGATCATGGAGGTGGCGGCGAGGAGGTTCACGTCGCTGGCCTGGGACCACAGCGCGACATTGAGAGTGCCGCCCTTCTTGATCTGCGCCCCGACGGGCGTGGCGGTTGCGGTAGGTTGCGGCGTGGCCGTGGGGCGCACTACGAGGGCCGCCGTCGGCGCCGGCGCGGCGGGAGCCGCTGTGGATGCTGGCGCGGCGGGCGCCCTCGGCGCCGCTGGCGCGGGAGCGGGGGCTGGCACAGCCGCGGGCGCGCAACTCGACAGGAGCAGCGCAGCCGACACGAGGCCGGCCCAAAGGACGCGGGGCATCCGGAGTCGTCTGCACATATGCGTTCCCTCCTTAGCGACTAAAGATTCCACGCCTGTACGTATGTCGGCGCATCGTGAGCTTTTGGGCATCATTCTAAGTAAGGAGGTGCCCTGTGTCAAACGAAAGACAGCTTAGATTTCCCGCGGCGCTCGCGCGGGTAGGGCCACTGTGGCGCTGCCTGGCGCGGTCACTTCTTTCCGCTGGTTCTCCGCCCATATCTCCAGGTCCGCAAGATGCTCGCCCGTTTTCTCGTCGCGGTACTTCTTGACGATCTTGCCCTTGACCCATGTGGTGTCGCCCACCACGTTGAAGCGACGCAGCTCGCCATAAAGGCGCTTCAGGAAGGCGTCGTCGCCCATCCAGTTGGTGACCGCGTGGCTGAGCCAACTCATGCGCTGGCAGCCGAAGTCGTAGGCGGCGGGGACGCCCGTGCCCTGCGCGGCCTCGCCTCTCTCATGGACGCGGGCAATGGCCTCCAGCGCCCCCGTGTCGGGGTCGCGGAAGCCCCAGGCGGGATGCCGATGGAACTCCTTGAGCGCCATGCGGTGGGAGAGCCCCCCCAGAGTGCCGGCGACGAACGTGAGAAGGTCGCCCTGGGAGAGGGGCCCCTTCACCACGGGCCTGATCGCGTCGCCGACCTGCACGTCCTCCCAGAAGCGCGGCTCAGCCCCACGGACCTCTTCGCCCAGCGTCTCCTCCTCGATGCGCTTGAGTTGCTCGGGAGTGTAGGCGTGGCGCTCGATGCCCGTGTATTTGGCGCGCTCGCGGGCGGCGGCGCGCTCGGCGCGGACCTGCCAGCCCTT
>JAUSIH010000086.1 GCA_030648205.1 Dehalococcoidia bacterium
TCTCTAGGTCCTTCTTGAAGCGCTTGATGTCCAGGCCCACCTCTTTGGCCAGCTTGATGAGCACCTTCGGGTCGGAGATATCCTCGTTGTCCTCGAAGTACAGCTTCAGCAGGGCCTCGTGGTACTTCAGAAACGCCTCGCCGCCCTGCAGCTCGGCGCACTTGCCGGCCTCGAGCGCGGGCATGCTGTGTGTGGGCATGTCCCGGTCGTCCGGCCAGGGGTGGAACTTGATGCCGTCCGGCGCGCCGAACTCGTTGGCCTTGCCCCACGACTCGCGGCTGTGGTCGTCCGGGCGCCGCCCCTTGGTCGGCTCGATGCGCAGCGGGTACGACTTCCAGGTGATGTCTATATCTTTCCCGTAGGCATCCTTTATTCGGTGCAGGCGGACCGCCGCATTGTAGCACCAGGGTCAGAGATAGTCTGAGTAAACGGTTACCTTAACGGGCGCGGGCATCGCTTTCTCCCCTGCTTTCCGGTCGTTGTTCCAGCTTTATCAGGGCTAGGCCTTGGCCACCTGTGGCCTGGGCCGCGGAGGCTGTCGTCGCGTTCGAGGCTTCTGCGTCTCCTGCGCCGTACCCTTCGCGGCAGGCTCGGCGGCGGCAGGCCCGGAATTCGCCGGGGCCGCTGCGGGCGCGGCGGCGTCGTGCTAGTGCTGATGCATCGCCGGGCGGCGCACCTCCTCCATGGCCTTGCGGAAGTGGCGCGCCGCGATGGAGAACTTGCTGTAGTCTCCCATCTCTCCACCCTTGTCCACGTACTCGCGGATGGCGAGCATGGTGGCGCGGCGGCACACGAAGGCGATGTCGCCGCCCGAGTAGTCGCTTGTCAGTTCGGACAGGGTCTCCAGGTTCACATCGGAGGCCAGGGACTTGCCCCGTGTGTGTACCTTCAGTATCTCAAGCCGCGCTTTTATATCCGGCAACGGCAGGTGGATGATCTGGTCGAACCGGCCGGGGCTCAGCAGCGCCGTGTCCACCATGTCCAGCCGGTTGGTGGCGCCCAGCAGGATGACGCCCCCCAACTCCTCCACGCCGTCAATTTCCGCCAGGAGCGCGCGGACCACCTGCTCCGTGACCTGCGAGTCCCCGCCGGAGCCCCGGTGGGGCGCGAGCGCGTCTATTTCGTCGAAGAACATGATGCAGGGGGCGGTCATGCGCGCCTTCTTGAAGAGCTCGCGGACGTCCTTCTCGCTCTCACCGACCCACTTGGAGAGGAGTTGAGACCCCTTGATGGATATGAAGTTGGTGCCGCTCTCGCTGGCGACGGCTCTGGCCAGCAGCGTCTTGCCGGTGCCGGGCGGGCCGGTCAGCAGGATACCTCTGGCGGGCTTGGCGTGGGCGTGCTTGAACAGCGTGGCGTACTTCATGGGCCATTCGATGGTCTCGCGGAGCGCCTGCTTGGCCTCTTCCAGACCGCCCACGTCCTCCCATTTGACCTTGTCCACATCCGTGGCAAGCTCGCGGATTGCGGAGGGCTTGAGACCCTTGGCGGCCTCCATGAAGTCATCCCGATGGACCATCAGCCCCTTGAGCTTCTCCGGCGTCAGCTGGTTCGTATCAAAGTCAACGTTCTGCATCTCCTTGCGGAGACGGACCATGGCCGCCTCGCGGCAGAGGTTCGCCAGGTCCGCGCCCACGTAGCCGTAGGTCAGGTTGGAGACCTCGCCCAAGTTCACATCCGACGCCATGGGCATGATGCGCGTGTGGATTTTGAGGATCTCCATCCGTCCCTTGTAGTCGGGGATGGAGATGTGTATCTCCCGGTCGAAGCGCCCGGGTCGTCGCAGCGCCGGGTCCAGCGAGCCGGGGATGTTGGTGGCCGCGATGACCATGACCTGGCCGCGTGCCTCCAGGCCGTCCATGAGCGCCATGAGCTGTGCGACGACGCGCTTCTCCACCTCGCCGTACACGTCCTCGCGCTTGGCGGCGATTGAGTCAATCTCGTCCAGGAAGATGATGCTGGGGGCGTTCTCCTGAGCCTCGCGGAAGACCTCGCGGAGGTGGGCCTCCGATTCGCCGTAGAACTTATGGAAGACCTCCGGCCCGCTTACATAGACGAAGTGGGCGGACGTTTCTCCGGCCACGGCGCGCGCCGTGAGGGTCTTGCCCGTGCCGGGGGGTCCATAGAGCAGGACGCCCTTGGGTGGTTCAATGCCCAGTTGAGTGAAGACCTCCGGGTGTTTCAGCGGCAGCTCTACAACTTCACGGACTTGCTGAAGCTGCGTACCCAGGCCGCCCACGTCCGAGTAGGAGACCTTCTGGCCGTCCTTGGTCTTGTCTCCTGCCTTGACCTTGACCGCCGTATCCGTTCCCACGACCACTGGTCCTTCCGGGTCTGTTGACCCCACGATGAAGTCAATGGATGGCAGGTCGCCGCGCTCCAGCCGGGCTTTGTCTCCCTTGTAAACGACCATGCCCTGGAGATGGCGGGACAGCTCTTCCGTCGTCTTGCCCCCGGGGTCGGAGAATGTGCTGAGGGCGGACAGGGCGACCTCTTTGCCCAGAACGTACGTGGACTTGCTGACGCCGACGGACTCGCCCAGGCCCACTTTCGCGTTGGCGCGGACGATATCATCCACCTGGATGACGCCCTTGCCCCGCTCCGTCGTGTACGTGCGCATCACCTTGGCGAAGGTTGCGCGCTTCCCCTCCAGGCGAATGACGTCGCCTATGACGGCGCTTACCCGCTCCATGTCCTGCGGGTCTATCCGCGCGATGCCGCGCCCCGTATCACCGGCGGGCGCCTCCGCCACCTCCAGGCTTATGCTCTTTTCGTCGTCTTTGATAGTTCCGTCAGACAAGGACTCTGCCTCCTCAAAGTAAGCCCGGGACAGGGCGGATGTTGATGTGCTCAGATAGCTGAGCGCCATAGGGGGCCGACCGGACTACACGGTAGCATCTCCATTATGGCTTGTCAAGGAATGGCGTTCTCTGGCCGGGCCGCCAGGCTGCGCGGCATCCAACGCGCTCACGCTGCGAGAGCTGCTTGGGGAGTGACACCTTGCCCCCTTGGGTCCCCCTCTCCTGTCAGGAGAGGGGGAGAATATAAAGAGCGAATGCGGGAGGACACCTCCCGTACCCTCCGGCGGGCCGCAGGGCGGCCCTGCACCCCGTTTCCTCTGTCATCCGAGCGGAGTCCTTCATACAAGGACCGGGCGAGGAATCTCCTGAAGGTCGTGTCTGGCGAGCGGTCATGCGTTTTGACGTGAGCGGGCGAAGGGAGTGAACTTCTAGTGCATGTGCATGCGGTCGTCAGCCGCGGGCGCTGCGCCGTAGCCACGCATGGCGTTGTACCGCACAACCTGCGCCTGCGTCAGCAGCGGCAGCGTCTCTAGGTGCGTCGCGAGGTGGGCCAGGCGCAGCTCGCCGCGCAGCGACTCGACGACGCGCACCTGCGCGGCGAGGGCTTCAGGCGTGGCCGTGCGGGTGCGGAACATCTCCTCCAGTCGTGCCTCCTCCACGAGCACGCGCTTGCCCAGCGCCGTCGTCCGTTCCTTCATGCGCGCGTACAGACGGGACACAGTGTCCCGCTGCTCCGGCGTCAGGCTTATCTGCGTCTGCATGTCCAGAAGGTGCTTCGGTCCCGGGTAGCCGTTCAACTCGGCGGCGCGCGCCAGCCCCATGCCGTTGCCCTCCCGCAGGTCGCGCACCTCCTGCGGCGTGAGCCCCTGAACGCCGGGGTAGGCGTCGCCGCGCGCGTAGGGCGAAGCCGTCGCACTGTGCTCCAGCACGGCGACGCGGTCCGCGAGCATTTGCGTCTGCGCCGCGAAGAAGGCGATTCCCGACGCTCCCACGGCGGCTACGAGGACCAGTGCGACAAACATCCAGCGCATCTGATTCCCTCCCTTGTGCCTGTGACTACAGACTCTCCTTGAGCTTTCGCGCCAGCCGCAGCGTCATCCCTGGCACCGCGGCTATCTCCTCTACAGGCGCCTCGCGGATGGCCTGCACGCTGCCGAACCGGCGCAGGAGCATGCGCTTGCGCTTGGGGCCGATGCCGGTCACGTCGTCCATCAGGCTGCGGATGCCCGTCGCCGAGCGCAGGTTGCGGTGGTAGGTGATGGCGAAGCGGTGCGCCTCGTCGCGCAGGCGCTGGACGAGCTGCAGCGCGGGCGAGCTGCGCGGCAGAAGGATGGACTCCGTCCGATGCGGCACGAATATCTCCTCCTGCTCCTTCGCGATGCCTGCCACGGGCAGCCCCGCCAGGCCCATGTCCAGCAGGACGTCCTGGGCCGCCGCCAGATGGCCCTTGCCGCCGTCAATCAGCACCAGGTCGGGCAGGACGCCGAAGGACTCGTCCGCCTTCTCCTTCGTCGCCGTGCGCGCGGGCGCGTGACCTTCGCCTTCGACGCCGACGACGGGCGGCCCTTCGACCGCGCTCAGGGCGGGCGCGAGGTGCTTGAACCGGCGACGCAGCATCTCCTGCATCATGGCGTAGTCGTTGGGGCCGGGCACCGTCTTGATTCTGAAGCGGCGGTAGTGCGCGCGCTTGGGCTTGCCGTCCTCGAAGACGACCATGCTCCCCACGGCGTTGGTCCCCTGGATGTTGGAGATGTCGTAGCACTCGATGCGCCGGGGCGCGCGCGGCAGTTCCAGGTGCTCGCCCAACTCGTCCAGCGCCTGGGCCAGCGCGTCGGCGTCGGTGAGGAAGCTCACCCGCGCCTGGGCGAGTCCCTCCTTCGCGTTCTCGGCGACCATCCGCACCAGCCTGCGCTTGCTGCCGCGCTGCGGCGCCTCGATGTGGACGCGGCCGCCCCGCTGCGATGTCAGCCACGCCTCGATGTCCGTCCTCTCGTCGGGAATGACCTGCGCCAGGATGGTCGGCGGGACGAACGACGCCGCGTGGTAGTACTGCTTGATGAAGCTGCCCATAACGCTGGTGTCGCTTTCGCCCTGGACGCCTTGCACGACGAAGTGGTCCCGGCCGATGATTTTGCCCGACCGGATGAAGAAGACCTGCACGTAGGCCTCGTCGCGGGCGCGCGCCAGGGCGATCACATCCTCGTCCACCATGCGCATGGAGACTTCCTTTTGCTCCTGGATGACGCGCTCCACGGCGCGGACCTGGTCGCGCAGGGTGGCGGCGCGCTCGAACTCAAGCCGCTCGGAGGCCTCCTCCATGCGCGCGCGCAGGTCGTCAAGCACCTGGTCGGCCCTCCCCTCCAGGAACTTGATGACATCGTCAATGACCTTGCGGTACTGCTCCCTGTCGGCCAGGCCAACGCACGGCGCCACGCAGCGGTGGATGTAGTACTCCAGGCACGGGCGCGGGTCGGCGCCGGTGATCGTCTTGGTACACGAGCGGTAGGGGAACAGCCGCTTGAGCAGGTCCAGGGTCTTGCGTACGGAGCCCGCGCTGGCGAAGGGGCCGAAGTACCGGCCGCCGTCCTTCTCCATGCGCCGCGTAATGAAGATGCGCGGAAAGGGATCGGCGAGGTCAATCTTCAGGTAGGGGTAGGTCTTGTCGTCCTTGAGCCGGACGTTGTAGTGGGGTTTGTGCTGCTTGATGAGGGTGTTTTCCAGGATGAGCGCCTCGGCGTCGCTGCCGGTGACGATGTACTCCAGGTCGGCGACGTGCGCCACGAGTTGGCCCGTCTTGGGCGAGTCCAGGGGAGACTGAGCACCGAAGTAGGAGCGGACGCGGTTGCGCAGGCTGGCGGCCTTGCCCACGTAGATGACGCGGCCCGTCTCGTCCTTCATGATGTAGACGCCGGGCCGTGCGGGCAGACTGGCGACGCGCTCCTGGAGCCGCTCGGTGGTCATAGCCATAGCGAAGCTATTGTAGCACCGTGGCCGGGGACGGGGACGGAGTCAGGGCTAGCGGAGGAGTATGCCCTGGTTCTCCAGTACCTTGAGGGCGACCAGCACCACGACGACGATGCCCGTGAGCAGGGCGAGGGTCTTGAAGTCGCTCTTCAGATGGCGTACGTCCGGCGTCAATATTTGGCGGGCGCTCTTGGTGGCCTGAGGAGCGGCGCCGCTCTTGGCGGTCGCCGAGGCGGCAGTGGCTGTGGGCGCGGGCGTCGAGGCTGCGACCGCGGTGATGGCCCCGGCGGGCGCTGGCTCGGCGACGGCGGACGTGCCGCCGTGGTGGTGGGTCTTCTTGCGCCTGGCCAACTCGTGGTGCCGCGCGGCGATACGCTTGGACTGTTGCTTGGGCATATATATCTCGAGTCCTCCGCTAAGCTCGCCCCATTATACCGCAGGACACCACGTCGTACAACAGAACCGCCTACAGGCTTGTCCCCACCGGCAGGATACCCGGGGGAGCGTCCGCCGAGGACGTCCATCGCAGGGCCGAGCGCTGATGGGGCACTAGCTGACCAAGTACAGCGTGGGGTAGATGAACACCCACGCCACGTCAACAAAGTGCCAGTACTTGACCGCAGCCTCAGCTCCCCAGGAGTTCCCGCGGGTGAAGCGCCCCGACTTGCCCAGAAAATAGATGATGGCCAGCAGGACGATGCCGGTGAGGACGTGGAACGCGTGGACGCCGGTGAGCGTGAAGAAGACCGTTCCGAAGATGGTGGACGGCGGGAAGAAGTGGAAGGCTTCGTACCATTCGACGATGACGCCCGCGACGAAGAGCAGGCCAAAACCGATGGTGTAGAGGATATTCCGGCGGAAAAGTTTCTGGTCGCCGCAGGTGGCCCCCATTTCCGCGCGGTAGGCGGTGAGGCTGCTCAACAGCAGGACGATGGAGATGGCGAACCCCAGGGTCTGGTTGAGCTCCAGAGGCCGGGCCGCGCCCTGCAGGTAGAAGCGGCTGGACAAAAGCGCCGCGAAGAGGAAGCTCTCCGACAGGAAGAAGAGCCAGAGGCCGATGCGGTTGATGGCCAGTCGGCTATGGGTGCCTTGGGCCGCGTGGACGGAGGTCGTTCCGGTCATGTGCGTTACTCCTCCGTGTGGGGGTGTCGGATGTGGCCGATGTGCATGAAGTACTGGACGATGGGCCACGCGCCGACGAAGGCGAACGGGGCCAGAACAAGCCAGTTGTCTTTCGTCATCCTCACGCCTATCACGAACTCCACGATCTCAATCACCATGACTACGCCGAAGACGATGATCCCGCGCTTCAACTTCTTCTGCAGGTCGGCGCTTTTCACCGCGCCCTGTCTTGCTGGCTGATTCATGTTTGACAGCGCCCTCCCTCTGCTAGTGATTTTGGTCGCTGGCCGGAGTCTGGACGGCGTTCGGGGCGCTCGCGGCGTTCGGAACGCCATAGTTGTACTGGTTGCCTGTGACCACCGGCTGGCGCGGAAAGTTCTCCAGTGGCGGTGGAGAAGAGGTCTGCCACTCCAGGGTGGTGGCGCGCCACGGATTGTCGCCCGCCGCCGGGCCGCGGACCCAGGCGCGCACGAGATTGAAGACCATGACCAGGAAGCTGGCGCCCAAGAGGAAGGAGGCGACGCTGATGAACATGTTGAGGTCGGCCATGCTGGCGGGGTAGTCGAACACGCGGCGGTTCATGCCCTTCAGCCCGACCGCGAACATGGGGATGAACGTAAGGTTGTAGGCGATGAGCATCCACCAGAAGTGGAGCTTGCCCAGCTTCTCATTGTACATGCGCCCGGTGATTTTGGGGAACCAGTAGTAGAGTCCGGCCATGAGTCCGAAGATCTCGCCGCCCATGATGGTGTAGTGGAAGTGGGCGACGACGAAGTAGGTGTTCTGGAGCTGAATGTCCGTGGGGACGTCCGCCAGGTAGATGCCGGTGATGCCGCCGATGAGAAAGTTGAACACGAAGCCGAGGGCGAACAGCATGGGGGTCTTGAGCCACAGCTTGCCCTGCCAGATGGTCCCGAGGGCGGCCAGGAACACGACGCCCGTCGGGATGGAAATCAACTCCGTGCTCACCATGAACGGGATGTGCAGAAAATTCGGCATGCCGCTGACGTACAGGTGGTGTGCCCACACCAAGAAGCTCAAACCCACGATGCTCAGGAACGCGATGACCACCCACTTGTACGCGAAGACCGGTTTGCGGGAGAAGTGGGACAGCACCTCCAGCGCAACGCCGAAGGCAGGAAGGATCATGATGTAAACAGCAGGGTGGGAGTAAAACCAGAAGACATGCTGGTATAGCAGGGGCGCTCCACCTCGCGCGGCGTCAAAAAACGCCATGCCCGCCACGCGCTCAAGGATGATCATGATGAGACCGTAGGCGACGAACTGGGTGGCCGTCAGGCTGATCAGCGAGGCGGCGAGGATAGACCAGACGAAGACGGGGAGACGGCCCCAGGTCATGCCGGGCGCACGGAGGGTCACGATAGTGGTGATGAAGTTCAGGCCCCCGAGGATGGAGGAGAAGCCGAACGTGAGGAACGCCAGCAGGAAGAAGAGCTGTCCGGTGGCGTTCACGACTGACAGGGGAGGGTAGGCCGTCCAGCCGGAGTCGAATCCCCCGAACAGGGGCGCCAGAAGCAGCATCACGGCGACCGGGGGGACAATCCAGTAGCTCAGTGCGTTGAGGCGGGGGAAGGCCACGTCCTCGGCGCCGATGAGCAGCGGCACGGTGAAGTTGGCGAAGCCGCCGATGATGGCGGCCACGGCCACGGCCACCATCATGATGCCGTGCAGGCTCATGGTGGTGGCGAACTCGATGGGCCCCATGATGTTGCGGCCCGGCGCCATGAGTTCCCACCGCATGAGCATGGACAGGCCACCGGCCAGAAGCATCACGACGATGAACGTGACGGTGTACTGGACGCCCACCACTTTGTGGTCGGTGTTGAAGGCGAAGTACCGTTGCCATCCCCTGGCCGTGCTGGCCCTGGCCTTCAAGCCGAACCACTCGCACGCCCACTGGTCCCACATGCCGACGCCCATTAGCCAGCCCGGCAGGGCGAAGAGGTATCCCAGCGCGATGGCGGGCTCGCCGGGGTCCGCGTGCCCCGAGAGGGCGGACAGCCCGATACCGAGGCCCGCGCCTATCAGATAGCCGATGGCGGCGAAGACAAGGCCCTTACCTATCGGTCTCAGAGTGGAGAGAACGGCCATGAGCGCCCTCCTTGGACACTACTGCTTTTTCTGCTGCTGCGCGACCCACGCCTCGAAGTCTTTCTGTTCGACGATGCGGACGGGGATGCTCATCAGGCCGTGCCCGGCGCCGCACAGCTGGGTGCACTGAAGCCGAATGGTGTCATCCGTGTTGGTGGAGCCTATCCGGTTGGGAGTGGCGTAAGCCTGCGTGACCAGACCGGGTACGGCGTCAATCTTCACACGGAAGGCGGGAACCCAGAACCCGTGGAGGACGTCTCTCGCGGTGATATCAAAGCGGACGTGCTTATTGATGGGAAGCACCATCTCCTTGCCCGTCGTCGCGTTGCCGTCGGAGGGGTACGTGACCTGCCAACCGAAGCTATAGCCCTCCACTTGGACGACCAGGTCGGGCTTTTCCGCGGCGTCGGCAAAGATCTCCATCATGCCGGTGATGCCCGGGTGGATGATCACCAGCACAGTCAGGGCGCTCGTGATGATGAGCCACGTGGCCACGACGGTCTTGTTCGTGTGCACCTGGGGCCCGCCCGTGGTCGGCTCGCCCTTGCTGCGGAACCGGAAGATGCTGTAGAGCAGCGTCACCGCTACGAACATGAAAACGGGGACGGCCAGGAGAGTCAGAGTCCGGAACGCGTCGTCCGCGACCTTGGCCTCGCGAGCGGCGGCCTGAGGGAAGAATTCGACCGAATTGACAAGCAGGAGTCCAAGCGCCGTGAGAATGGTCCACAGGGTAGCGACTATCAGGATATCGCGCCTCACACAGCCCTCCTTCAGTCCGGCGGCCAATCGGTATCAGGCCCGGAACGGGCACACAGGCGTCGCTACAGTTTAGGATGGATGGCGTTCCCAAAATAGATGCGGATGCATCCTTTTCCGCGCAAGCGGGCAAGGGGGGTGCTGACGGAAATGGACTAGTGTAGTGCTTCCTAAATAGCGTTAGGTGAAGTAAGCTGCTGGGCATGAACAACAAGCCGTTTGTCTGGATGGCCTCCGTGCAGGCCATTCTTGCCAAAGTCCGGAGAACTAACGAAGTGTTGGAAGCACTACACTAGCAGGTTCGGCTGGCGTCGGGGGGCCTGCCTAGATCAGTTTGTGTTCAGAGGCGAAGACCACGGCCTGTAGCCGGTTCTGCACGCCCAGCTTGGTAAGCACCCTGTTGATGTAGTTGCGGGTGGTGACGATCTGTATGGACAGGGTGCTGGCTATCTTTTCCGTGGTCGTGCCTGAAGCGAGAAGCCGAAGCACCTCTATCTCGCGGCGCGAGAGTTGGGGAAGCGGTGGCGCGGAATCGTCCGCGTGCTCCTTGAGATGCCCGTCGCCCGCGACCAGCAACTCCCGAAGGGCCGCGCTGGCCTTGCGGGCGAACTCTTCGGTGTGGCGGTGTCCGGTCACGTCCCGGAACAGGTGAATGACCTGGAGCGTGTTCCTTCCTGTCTTCGGGATAGCCACGCTCATATTGAGCCACTTCACCTCGCCGTCGGGCAGGGTGCAGAGGATGTCGTAGTCAGGCGTAGGGCGGCCGCGCCGCGCCTTCGCCATTATCGGGCAGTTGCGCCTGCAGAAGCGGTAGTTCTGTGGGGCCTGGCCCGCCACCACCTCGTGACACGGCTTGCCGAGCACCTCCGCCGCTTTGCGGCCCAGGATGCGCTCGGCGTTGTCGCTCCAGTACAGGATGCGCTGACGGGAGTCCACGACGAACATGCCGTCGTGGGTGACGAGGCCTTCCCAGTTTGCGTCGTTCGGCGACGCCTTCGATTTGCGTGGCATGAAGTTTCCTGACAATCGAGTTGTCAGACACCATACCACAGAGCGGCGAAACTTTCCACAAATCCATCCGCGGTGAACAGCCCAAGGACAATGCCATACAATGCTAACTGCTATAATAACAAGCTGAAAGCTTGGGAGAGTTGAGCGATGCCTAGCATCTGTCTGCACATGCGGATAGCCTTGGAAGCGTCGGAGCGCCTGGGTATGTCGGCCCTTGAGCGTCACCTGGGCAGCTTCTTGCTGGGCTCCACGGCCCCTGACGTGCGCGTGACCCTTGGGTGGCAGCGGGAGCGCACCCATTTCTTCGACCTGGCGAAGGACGGCGTCGGCGCGGGCGTCGAGGGTCTGTTCCGCGCCTACCCTGACCTTGTGGAGCAGGCGCGTGCGAATGAGCCTACCAGGGCGTTCCTGGCGGGGTACATCACGCACCTGTTGCTGGACGAGACGTGGATTGTGGACATATACCGTCCTTACTTTGGCGCTGGCTCCCCGCTCGGCGGCACCGTGCGGGCGAACCTGCTGGACCGCACTCTGCAGTACGAGATGGACCGCCGCGAGCGGGAGGACCAGCCGACTCTTGCGCTGTGGCGTCGCGCGCTGCGGGACGCGGACAACGGTGTGGAGGTGGGCTTTATCAGCGGCGTGACGCTTCAGCAGTGGCGCGACTTCGTGGTGCGCGCGGCCGGCCGCAACCCGAGCTGGGAGTACTTCCGCGGTCTGGTCGAGCGCATGTTCGTGGGGTCGAAGGCGCTCTCGCAGACGGAGATGGAGCAGTACCTGGCGCACCTGCCGAAGGCGCTGGAGCGCCTGGGCGGGCACGTGCCCGCGGAGAAGCTTGTCGAGTTCCGCGCCCAGGCCACCGAACGGTCCCTGAGCGCCTTCAGGACGTATTTGTCGTGAGAATCGTAAACGGCTCCGCCGCCGCTCGAACAGAACTGCTGCGCCGTCCGCCCATGGACACCGCGGAGGTGCCTCAGTCCATGCTGGACCGCCTGCGCGCCCTTTTCGGCGAGCCGCTGACGCCCGAACAAGCGGTGGCCCGCATCATCCGCGACGTGCGCGAACGCGGCGACGACGCCATCCGCGACTACACGCAGCGCATTGACGGCGTTGCGATGGACGCGCTGGAGGTGCCGCGCCATGAGATAGAGGCGGCCTACAAGCGGGTGGAGCGCCCCGTGGTCAAGGCGTTGAACTTGGCCGCGGAGCGGGTGCGGGCCTTCCATCAGCGCGGGTTGCCGCACGGTTGGATGGACCTGGAGGCCGGTCTTGGGGAGATGGTGCGTCCGCTGGAGCGCATCGGCGTGTACATTCCGGGCGGTACGGCGGCCTACCCGTCCACCGTCCTGATGACGGTCGTCCCCGCCAGGGTGGCGGGCGTTCGGGACGTGGCGCTGGCCACGCCCGCGCGGAAAGGTGGTGAGGTCCCGCCTGTGGTGCTGGTAGCCGCGGACATCGCGGGGGTGGACAGGGTGTATCGCATGGGCGGCGCCCAGGCCATCGCCGCTCTGGCCTACGGCACCGAGAGCGTGCCGCGAGTGGACAAGATATTCGGGCCGGGCAACCTTTTCGTCATGCTCGCCAAGCGCCAGGTCTTTGGCGCGGTGGGCATTGACGCGCTGCAAGGGCCTACGGAGACCCTCATCATCGCGGACGACAGCGCTGACCCGACCATCTGCGCCGCTGACATGCTGGCCCAGGCCGAGCACGACGTGCTGGCTGCGCCGCTGCTCATCACCACGTCCGCCGACCTGGCGGAGCAAGTACGCAGGGAATTGGACCGCCAGATCGAGAGTCTGGAGCGCAAGGAGATCGCGGCGGGGGCGCTGGGTAATCGTGGAGGCATCGCGGTGGTGGACACGCTGACGGAGGCCGTCGGCCTGGCGAACGAGTACGGGCCGGAGCACCTGTGCCTGCTGGTGCGCGACCCGTGGGCCTGGGTGGGCCGTGTCAAGAACGCGGGCGGCGTGTTCCTGGGCGAAGGCTCGCCGGAGGTCTTCGGCGACTACGTGGCCGGGCCAAGCCACGTCATGCCGACCAGCGGGACGGCCCGTTTCAGCGCGCCGGTGAACATCAGGGACTTCTTCAAGGTGACGAGCGTCATCGCCCTGCGGGAAGACAAGCTCACCGAGCTGGCGGAGGCGGCCTCCGTGCTCGCCCGCGCCGAGGGGCTGACCGCGCACGCCCGCGCCGCCGAGTTGCGGCTGAGCAGGCGGCCCGCCGCGCGGAAGATACCCGCTCCCATGCCCACACCGAAGCGGGACTCCTTCAAGTCAGAACCGGCGAAGGGATAAATCAGTGGCCTCACAGGAAAGTCGCGGGCAAGACCCCCTCGCTCGACTCATCCGTCCGCACCTGCTGCGGATGGCGGGCTATCAGCCCATACGTCCCGTGGAGGCCGTGAGCGAGGAGGAGGGACGCCCCGCCGCGGACATCGTGAAGCTGGACGGGAACGAAAACCCGTACGGCTGCTCTCCGCGTGTGCGCCAGGCCCTCGCCGAGTTCCCGTGGTATCACCTGTACCCTGATCCGGAGCAGAGCCGTCTGCGGACGGCCCTCGCGCGCTACATGGGCCTTGGGCCGGAGAACATCGTAGCGGGCGCGGGCAGCGACGAGATCATTGACCTGCTACTGCGCCTGACGCTGGAGCCGGGCGACGCCGTTGTGGACTGCGTGCCCACCTTCGGCATGTACCGCTTCTCCACAGAGCTTTGCGGAGGCCGCTCCGTCGCCGTGCCGCGCCGCGCCGACTACGGCCTGGACGTGCCCGCGGTGAAGCGGGCGCTGGGGGGCGCCAAGGCCGTCTTCATCGCGTCGCCCAACAACCCCACGGGCAACCTGTCGCCCCAGGCCGAGATAGAAGAGCTGCTGAGAAGCGGGGCGCTGGTCGTGGTGGACGAGGCGTACCAGGAGTTCAGCGGAGAGACGGTGGCGCCCCTTGTCGCGCGCTATCGCAACCTGGTGGTCCTGCGCACGTTCAGCAAGTGGGCCGGTCTGGCGGGGCTGCGCGTCGGCTACGGCGCCATGGCCCCGGAGCTGGCCGCGCGGCTGATGCACATCAAGTCGCCGTACAACGTGAACGCCGCCGCCGAGGTGGCCGCGCTTGCCGCCCTGGAGGACGGGGCGCATCTGCGGAAGGTCGTGCAGCTCATCGTGGCGGAACGGGAGCGTCTGTTCAAGGAGCTGGCGCGGCTGCCGTTCCTGACGGTGTACCCGTCGCGGGCCAACTTCCTGCTCTGCCGCGTCGCGGGGGTCGGCCCTTCCGCGGAAGGGGTGCACGCGGCGCTGCGCCGCAGGGGCGTTCTGCTTCGCCACTTCAACACGCCATATGTGAAAGACTGCCTGCGCGTCAGCGTGGGCCGGCCCGAGGACACGGACCGGCTTTTGACAGCCCTGCGCCAGGCGTGGGAGGAATGCCGTGCCGGAGCGTAAAGCGCGCATCGAACGGGCCACCGGCGAGACGAACGTGACGGTCTCCCTGGACCTGGACGGGTCGGGGAAGTACCGCGTCGCGACGGGGATGGCTATGCTGGACCACCTGGTGGCGCAGATCGCCCGCCATGGCCGCTTCGACATGGACGTCGCGGCGAAGGCGCTGAGCGACCCGGACGGGCACCATCTGGCGGAGGACCTTGCTATTGTCCTGGGGCGGGCGTTCAGCGAGGCGCTGGGCGAGCGGCAGGGCATTGCGCGCATGGGGCACGCTATTGTGCCGCTGGACGAGGCGCTGGCGCTGGTGGCGGTGGACGTGGGCGGGCGCGGTTACGCGGTCATTGACGCGCCGATGGATGGGGAGAAGATAGGCGACATGCCCTCCGACATGGTGCGGCACGTGCTGGAGACCCTGGCGCGGGAGGCGAAGATCAACCTCCACGCCCGCATCCTGGCCGGAGTGAACGACCATCACCGTGCAGAAGCGCTTTTCAAGGCGCTGGCCCGCGCCCTGGACCAGGCGACGCGCCGCGACCCGCGGACGGCGGGGCAGGCGCCCAGCACCAAGGGTGTTATCGAGCGGTAGTCGTCCGCTTTGGTCCGCGCGCCGCCGGACGCCTGACGGCCTGCGCTGCCCTCTTCGGCGATGCCTTTCCAGTCCCGTCTCGCAGCTCCTCCAGCTCGTAGCGAAACAGCTCGATGACAGGGTTGGCGAGGAGCTTGCGACACATCTCCTGAACGTGGGCGTCCGCCTTCGCGCGGGTCGGCTCGTCCACCGTTATCTCGATGTACTTGCCCACGCGGACGCTCCGCACGCTGCTGAAGCCCAGCGTCTGGAGGGTGTTGCGGACGGTCAGGCCCTGGGGATCGTTGACCGTGGGCTTCAGAGTGACGTAGATCTTCGCGAGATACATTTGTTTCGTGTCCACCTTTTCGCAAGACGTTGCGTCCAGTATAACCGAGGTCTGGGCGGCCTCATCACCCTGTGGAGAAGGGGGGACAAAGAAACGGGGGACACCCCCGTTACCCCGGCAGGAACTCGTGGTTCCTTGCACCTTCCGGTCCGGCGTTCGGGGTGACAGTGAGGGGCCGCCTACCGCAGCCTCTCCCCCGTCAGCAGCCGGAAGACCTCCTGGTAGCGCTGGGACGTGCGCTGGACGATTTCGTCCGGCAGCGTGGGCGCGGGCGGCTCCTTGTTCCAGCCGGACGCCGTCAGCCAGTCCCGCACAATCTGCTTGTCGAAGCTGGGCTGTGACGCGCCCGGAGCGTAGAGCTTCGCGTCCCAGAAGCGGCTGGAGTCCGGCGTCAGCATCTCGTCAATGACGCATATCGCGCCGTCAATGTAGCCGAACTCGAACTTGGTGTCCGCGATGATGATCCCCTTCCGGCGGGCCTCGTCGTGGGCGTAGGTGTAGATGGCGATGGACTTGTCCCCCAGCGCCCGGGCCGTCGCCTCTCCGGCCATGTCCGCCACCTGCTGAAAGGACATGGGCATGTCGTGGCCCGTCTCCGCCTTCGTGGTGGGCGTGAAGAGCGGCTCCGGCAGGCGGTCGCTCTCGCGCAGGCCCTTCGGCGCGAGCATGCCGCCGATGGTGCCGTGCGACCGGTACTCCGCCCACGCGGAGCCGGACAGGTAGCCGCGCACCACGCACTCCACGTCAACGCGTTGCGCCTTGCGCGCCACGGTCGCCCTTCGCACGATCTCCGACGGCAGAGACGCCAGCATGGCGGACGCGGGCAGCCCGGCGACCTTGTCCCGCTCGTACGCCATCGCCGCCAGGTGGTTCCGGCACAGGTGGGCCGTCTTCCGGAACCAGAAGGCGGAGAGTTGGGCCAGGACGGCCCCTTTCTCCGGGATGCCGTTGGGCAGGACCACGTCGAAGGCGGATATACGGTCGGTGGCGACGATGAGCAGGTAGTCGCCGAGGTCGTAGTTATCCCTGACTTTGCCCCGGTGCAGCAGGTTGGGAAGGTCGGTCCTGAGCAAAACGGTCATTGCACGTACCTCTAGCCTAACGCTCCGAGAGACAGGATAACGAACGCCGCTAGCACAGCGGAGAGTATGAAGCTGAGCACGAACGCGGCAGCGGCTGGTATGAGGAAGACCGCTAACGCGCGTCCGACGCTCATATTGTAGTTGACCTTGATCGCGATGACTTGAAGAACATAGACCCAGAGGACGATGACATAGATGATGACGACGCTGATAGTCTGGGAATTCGGACCGCTGACGGCAGCGAGAGTAACCAGCAATGCGGTCAGAAGCAGGGGCAGTGAGGCCATGGACGTTCCCGCAAAGATGCCCGCGAGCGTCCCAGAGCCTTTAAGCCTCCCCGCCACGATGTGGTATGTGAGCGCGGTGGAGAAGATGCCTAGGGGCAGGATGAAAAGGACGATGACCGCGAGGAGCGACCTCATTTGCTCGTGGGGAATCGGCAGGAGGCGCAAGGCTTCCAGCGGGGGGGCGAACAGTACGACGACGGCGAGCGGCGTGGTCATCAGCAACAGAGCCCACACTCCCCACGCGAGCTTCCGCTCGCGGCAGGCGTAGGAGAGCGTGGCTTGCGGGTGGACGACGACGCCCCACGCCGCCTGCCAGAAGCCCATCGGGGGATTGGGGATTGGGGGTTGGGGGCTGGCGGGCTGCGCCGGCTCCGGAGCGGCGGGGGTCTCTGAAATCTGCATTCTGTCCTCCTCTAAAGCCCCACGCGTCGGAAGATGGCGTCCACGTGGCGGATGTAATATGCGTAGTCGGCCAGCGCGTTCAGTTCGCCGTCGGACAGATGGGTCCGGACATCGGCGTTGGTCCTGAGCAGGACGGACATGGCGCTCCTCGTTTCTATTCGACGGTACCGAAGGCCATCAGCACGAAAATAGTAATGATGATGCTGAGGACGATGACCAGGCGGCCTATGAGAATGAGCCAGAAAATAAGGAATATGGCGATGGCCTTGCCGGTCGTCAGGTTGTAGTTGACCTTGACGGCAAGGAAATCGAGGATGGTGACCCACATGATGATGCCCGCGCTGACGATGGTGGCGGCGACGCTGCCCGTCTGGCCCGCGACGAGCGGCAGGAACTGGAAGGGCACGATCAGAACGCCCGGCACGCCCGCCATCATGTAGCCCGCGAAGAGGCTGCGGAACGTGCCCTGCGCCTTGAACCACCGCGCGATGACATGGTACCCGAAGGCTGCTGGTAGAAAGTTCAGTGGCGTCGCCACGAGGACGACAGGCCCGAAGATGTTCCGGAACTGGTGTCCGGAGAGAAGCAGTATCCGTTCCATCTCCGGCTGGGGGATGACCCACGCCGCCAGCGCTCCGGACAGGCTGAAGAAGACCAGCAGCCAGACGCCCCACGATATCTTCCGCTCGCGGCAGACATGCGCGAGCGTGGCCTGCGGGTGGACGACGACTCCCCACGCGGCCTGCCAGAAGGTGAGCGAGGGGCTTGCGATTGGGGGATGGGGGCCGGCGGGCTGCGCCGGAGCCGGCGCAGCGGGCGGCTGCGGTGTCTGCGTCACGGCTATAACCCGATGCGCTTGAAGATGGCGTCCACGTGGCGGATGTAAAAAGCGTAGTCGGCCAGCGCGCTCAGTTCGCCGTCGGACAGGTGGGTCCGGACATCGGCGTCGGCCTTGAGCAGCGCCATGAAGTCCTTCTCCTCGTCCCACGCCCGCATGGCGTTCCGCTGGACGAGCTTGTACGCCTGCTGCCGGTTGAGGCCCTTCTCGATGAGCGCCAGCAGGACGCGCTGCGAGAAGACCAGCCCGCGCGACAGGTCAATGTTGCGGCGCATCCGCTCCGGGTACACCTTCAGCCCGCGCATGATGAACGTGAACGTGTCCAGCATGTAGTCCAGCGCCAGGCAGGAGTCCGGCAGGATGATGCGCTCCGCGGAGGAGTGGCTGATGTCCCGCTCATGCCACAGGGCCACGTTCTCCAGGGCGGTGACGGCGTGACCGCGCAGCAGTCGGGCCAGGCCGCAGACGCGCTCGGAGAGTTCCGGGTTGCGCTTGTGCGGCATGGCGCTGGAGCCGGTCTGGCCTTCGCTGAACGGCTCCTCGACCTCGCGCACCTCCGTCCGCTGCAGCCCGCGTATCTCCGTGGCGAACTTCTCCAGCGATGCGCCGCACAGGGCCAGCGTCGTGACGAACTGGGCGTGGCGGTCGCGCTGAATGACCTGGCTGGAGACGGGGTCAACGCCGAGGCGGAGCCGCTTCAGCGCGTACTCCTCGACCTCCAGCGGGACGGTGGCGTGCGTGCCCACCGCGCCGGAGATTTTGCCGACGGATACGGCCTCCCTCGCCTGCTCCAGCCGCGCCCTGTTCCGGCGCACCTCCTCGACCCACAGCGCTAGCTTCAGCCCGAACGAGGTCGGCTCCGCGTGGACGCCGTGGGTGCGGCCCATCATCAGCGTGCGCCTGTGCTCCCGCGCGCGCTCCGTGAGGACGCCTTCCAGGACGCGGAGGTCGTCCAGCAGAAGGTCAGCGGCTTTGCGGAGCTGAAGCGCCTGGGCGGTGTCAATGACGTCGTTGGAGGTGAGGCCCAGGTGGACGAAGCGGCTCGCCTCGCCGATGCTGGGCGCGATGGCGCGCAGGAAGGCGGTGACGTCGTGGCGGGTCTCCGCGAACGCCTGCCGGTAGAGGCGCGGGTCGAAGCGGGCCTTGCGAATGGCGGCGAGCGCGTCCTGGGGGATGACGCCCTGCTCGGCCCATCCCTCGCAGACGGCTATCTCCACCTTCACCCAGTTCTGGAACCGGGTATGGTCGGACCATGCCCTTTTCATGCGGGGCCGGGAGTAGCGTTCAATCAAGGGAGGTCACCTCACCCCCTGGCCCCCTCTCCTTGAGGAGAGGGGGAAGTGTAGATTGCTGCTGGGAGGACACCCTTCGGCTGCGCTCAGGGCAGGCTCTCCCAGACCCTCCGACGGGCCGCACTGCGGCCTTG
>JAUSIH010000087.1 GCA_030648205.1 Dehalococcoidia bacterium
CCCCGGCCACGACAAAGCAGGCGTAGCGAAAGGCTTCCATGTATACACGGGGACTGGCGTTCACGCCGTCCGCCCCGTTCAACACCACGGCCACGACGGCGGAAACCAGCGCCACGGCCACGGTATGCCCAAGTTGGCGCGTGGTCTCCAGCATCCCGCCGGAGAACCCCCGTTCGCTGGAAGGCAGCGCGCTGAGCAGGACCGTATTATTTGTCGTAATGAAGGCGCCGGAGCCAAATCCGGCGAAAACGGTCAGCACGACCAGCGCGACGTACGACAGCTCCGTCGCCAGCACGGCCATGGTGAACATGGACACGCTGATAAGCGCCATGCTGACGGGCCGGAGAAGCGGGCTCCGCGTCTTGTCGTAAAGCCAGCCTGCGAGCGCGGGAGCGCTGATGTCCAGCACTTGGCGAGACACCAGGGCAGCGGAGATGTAGAGGGCGGGCAGCACCATGCCGCGCTGGATGACGAACGGCAGGAGAAAGAACATGGAGGCCATGGTCATGTGGACGACTATGTTGGCCGCCACGGCGGCGCTGAAAAGCCCCTTCCGGAAGTTGGGCAGGACAAGCAACGGGTTGGAGACGCGACTCTCAACCACAAGTAGGACAACGAACAGCACCGCGGTCACCACCTGAAGCGTGGTATGGTACGCAAAACCGGCCTCGAACGTTTCCGGCCCGTCATGGAAGTGGTTGAACGACATGACCAGGGTAGCGAGCATCACCGAGAAGAGGACGGCGCCCAGTACGTCCATGCGCTTCCCCTTCGTGGAAGACGCAGCCGGCGCTGTGCGCAGCATGTCAAGACCAAGCTTGGCCGTCAGCACCGCGAGAGGCAGTATCAGGAAAAATATCCAGCGCCAGCTCAGGTAGGTCACTGCCAGGCCCGCGCCAACGCTGCCGACCATGCCGCTGACCGACGCCGCTATGGCGGTGCTGGCCAGCGCCCGTCCGCGCTGGGATTCCGGCACGACGCTCGCGGTGATCGCCAGCGTCGTGCCCAGAATGAGGGCGCCGCCAACGCCCTGCAACGCGCGCAGGGCAATAAACTGCTCCATGGACCCCGCGAGTCCCGTGAGTGCCGTGGCCACGCCAAAGACCACCACTCCAGCCAGGAAAACCTTGTGCAGCCCCAGGACATCGCCCAGACGCCCCGCCGGCAGCGCCAGAGCCGCAAGCATGAGCAGGTAGGACGTCATCGCCCACCCGGCGTGGCCCATATCCACCTGGAACTCCTGGGCCACCGTGGGGAGCACGACGGCGACGGGCACCATGCCGAATTGGACCATGAAGTAGGCCAGAGCCGCGCCCACGAGCGCGGTCAGACGGTGTCCGCGAAGCCCGGCGCGCGCCGTGCGTTCCCGTACCTCCGTGAAGACGCTACGCATGCATAGTCTCCGTCGTTCCTCCGATATGTCAGGCGGCATGATGCCGCCTGAGGCCAGAGCGCGCTAGCCTATCTTATACTTCTGCAGCAGGTTCCGCGCGATGACCAGCTTCTGTATCTCACTCGTGCCCTCGCCGATGATCATCAGCGGGGCGTCGCGGAAGTAGCGCTCCACGGGATAGTCCTTCACGTAGCCGTAGCCGCCGTGGATGCGCATGGCCTCAAAGGTGACGCGCAGGCACATCTCGCTGGCGAAGAGCTTGGCCATGCCCGCCTCCAGGTCGGCGCGCTCGCCGGCATCCTTCTTGCGGGCGGCGGCGTAGGTGAGCAATCGGGCCGCCTCCAGCTCAGTCGCCATGTCGGCCAGCTTGGTCTGGATGACCTGATGCTGGGCGATGGGCTTGCCGAATGTCTGCCGCTGCTGCGCGTAGCGGATGGCCGCCTCAAACGCCGCCGCGGCCACACCGACGGCCCGCGCCGCCACGTTGATGCGTCCCACCTCCAGGCCAGCCATCACCTGGACGAAACCCTCGCCTTCCTTCATCCCCACCAAGTTCGTGACCGGCACGCGATAGTTGTCCAGGTGAATCTCGCAGGTGTCCACGCTCTTGTATCCCAGCTTCTCCAAGTCGCGCCCCACCTTGAAGCCGGGGTCGCCCTTCTCCGCGATGAAGCAGGAGATACCCTTGTACGGAGGGTTGGCCTTGGTGTTCGTCTTGGCCAGCAGCGCAAAGGTGTTCCCGTGCCGGGCGTTCGTGATGAACGTCTTGGTGCCGTTCACCACGTACCAGTCGCCATCGCGCACGGCGGTGGTCTGCATCGCCTGCACGTCGGAGCCAGCGTTTGGCTCGGTGAGCGCCAAGCCGCCGCGCTTCTCACCGGAGGCGAATTTGGGCAGGAAGCGCTGCTTCTGCTCCTCCGTGCCGTAGTGCATCACGACGTAGGACATGATGGAATGCGTTCCGACAGGCCCGCTCAGGCCCATCCAACCCTTGCATATCTCCTCGAAGATCATTGCGTAGGTGGTGTAGTCAAGGCCCAGTCCGCCGTACTGCGTGGGAATGACGACCCCGAAGAGTCCCATCTGCTTCATCTGCTCTATCAGATGGGCGGGAAACTCGTTCCGGTGCTCCATGTCGCTGGCGACAGGGATGACCTCTTTCTTGACCCAGTCCCGGATGGTGGTGACGATTTGTTTCTGTTCTTCGGACAGAGCGAGCACCATAGTCTCTCTACCTCCAAACGCTTTCGCTTGTGTGACTCGTGCTCCTAGAATCCACTCCAAAATTCGGCTTCATGGTTCGACAAGCTCACCATGAAAGAAAAACACCGCTCGCCCTAAGCTTGTCGAAGGGTGAGCAGGCATTTTGAAATGACTTCTAGCCGATCGCCTCGGACTGGCGGAACCGGCTGATATCCTCATGGCTGTAGCCCAGCTCTATCAGGACGTCCTCCGTATCCAGGCCCATCAGGCTCGGCCCACGCCACATTTTGGCGGGCGTGTTCGACAGCTTGAGCGCGAAGCCGGGAATGAACATCTTGTCACCCGTCGCGGGGTTCTGCGTCTCAATAACCATCTCACGGGCCTTGTTGTGCGGGTCGTCGCGCAGGTCTTCGGCGGTCAGGTTCACCGAGCCGAACTGGCAGTCCGCCCCCTTGAGAATCTTGAGCCATTCGTGCCGGGGCTTGCTCTTGAAGGACTTGCGGAAGAACGCGAACATCTCCTCCTTGAGCTTGCCCTGGGGCCGCTGGTGAGGCAGCCAGTCCTCCCGGCCCAGGACCTTCAGCAGCCGCTCCCAGAACCAGGGCTCCCGCGTGCTGAGGGTCAGGTGCTTGCCGTCCTTGCACTCGTAGATGTTGTGGCAGGGGTATGCCCCGCACAGCATCTCGTCCTCCAGATGACCGGCGGGAAGGCTGATGGAGGCATCGCTGAAGGCGACGTCAATGTACTGGCCCCTACCCGTCCTGGCCTTGTGGAGAAGGCCGATGAACAGGGCGAACGCGCCGTACCAGGCGGCGTTCATGTCCGCGTGGTTGTACGTGGGATGATGTGGTCTGCCCCGCTCGTCCTGGGGAATCATGCCGCCGACCCCCTGGAAGGAGAGATCGTGGCCAGGGATGTCGGCGTAGGGGCCGTACTGGCCGTAGCCGGACAGGGAGACATAGACAATGGCGGAGTTGGCCTTCCTGACCGCGTCGTAGTCCACGCCCAGCCGCTTGGCGACGCCGGGGCGGTTGCTCTCCACGATGGCGTCGGAGCGGGAGACCAGCTTCATGAAGATGTCCAGAGCGCCCTCCGCCTTCATGTTCAGGAAGAGGCCGCGCTTGTTGCGCCGATTGACCTGGCCGAAGCCCTTGGCCGTGGAGCCGCCCACCTGTCGGCGCTGGGCGTAGCCCGGCTCGACGATGGTGATGACGTCGGCGCCATAGTCGGCCAGGACGCCGGTGGCGAGCTGGCCGGGCCCCGCCCGACAAAGGTCTATGACCCGGTAGCCTTCCAAAGCGCCTTTGTTCATCATCGCTCCTTTTCTATCGGCCCCGTTGCCGTCGCGACCAGTTGACGAGCCTCAGGGCATTGGTCTTGATGAAACCCACCGCGTCCCGCGGGTCGTAGCCGCCCGCCACGTCCATGCTGGACTGGTCCTGGTCATACAGGGACTGTGGCGACGAGCGTCCCGTGACGATGACGTTGCCCTTGTAGAGCGCCACGCGCACCGTGCCGTTCACCGGCTCCTGCGCCTTATCGAACAGTACCCGCAGGCACTCCATCTCCGGCGAGAACCAGTAGCCGTAGTACACCAGCTCGGCAAAGCGCGGGATGAGCGTGTCCCGAAGGTGCATGACCTCCCGGTCCATGGTCAGGCCCTCCAGGTCACGGTGCGCCAGTTGCAGCACCGTGCCCGCGGGCGTCTCGTACACGCCGCGCGACTTGATGCCCACATAGCGGTTTTCGACCATGTCCACGCGGCCCACGCCGTTGCGGCCCGCCACCTGGTTCAGATAGGTGAACAGCTCCAACGGCGTGTTCTTCTCCGCGCCGTCCGACACATTGCGCACGCGCACGGGGTCGCCGCGCCGGAACTCGATTTCCAGTTCGGTCTCCCTGTCCGGCGCCTTCTGCGGCGAGACGGTCAGCTCGAACATCTCCTCGCGGGGCCGCCGCGCCGGGTCCTCCAGCTCGCCCGCCTCGTAGCTGATGTGCATAAGGTTAGCGTCGCTTGACCAGGGGGCCGACGCCGTGGCCTTCACCGGAATGCCGTGCTGCTGAGCGTACGCGATAAGCTCTTTGCGGCCGGGGAACCGCTCGAAGAAGGACGGGTCTTTCCAGGGCGCGACGACCTTCATCCGCGGCGCCAGAACATGGTAGGTCAGCTCAAAACGGACCTGATCGTTGCCCTTGCCCGTGGAGCCGTGGGACACCGTCTCGGCCCCTTCGCGCCTGGCGGCCTCGACTTGCTTCTGGGCGATGAGGGGCCGCGCCAGGGACGTGCCGAGGAGGTAGCGCCCCTCGTACACCGCGTTGGCCCGGAGCGCCGGGAAAATGAAGTCCGTGACAAACTCCTTCTTCACATCCTCCACATACGCCTTGGCCGCACCCACCTGCAGCGCCTTCTGGCGGACCGCATCGAAGTCCTCCGTCTGGCCCAGATCGGCCACATAGGCGATGACCTCGTACCCCTTCTCGTGGATAAGCCAGTGGAGGATCGTGGAGGTGTCCAATCCTCCACTGTAGGCCAGGACAACTTTCTTGCTCATGCTCTCCATGACCTCGGTCGAACTAGTGCGCGGGCGCGGGCGGCACGGGCTGCGCCGCGACTGCCTTAATCACCTTGTCCAGGACCGCCAGCGCCTGGTCTATCTCCTCGCGGGAGACGGTCAGCGCCGGAGCCAGCCGTAGCGCGTCAGGCCGCACGTTGTTGACGATCAGCCCTTCACGCAGAGCGGCAAGAGTGACAGCTTCCGCCAGGGGAGCGTTGAACTCAATGGCGGTGAGCAGGCCCATGCCGCGCGCGTCGGTGATGTGCGGGTATTTGGCCTTCAGCTTCCGCAGACCGGACAGCAGGTACTCGCCCATCTCCCACGCCCGGTCCGGAATGCGCTGCTCGATGATGTACTTCACGACGGCGTACGCGGTGGCCGTCGCCAGCGGGTTGCCGCCGAAGGTTGAGCCGTGGTCGCCCGGCTGGAACACGGCGGCCCGCTCCTTGGCGAGCAGCGCGCCGATGGGAAACCCGCCGCCCATGCCCTTGGCGAGCGTCATAATGTCCGGCTCCGCCCCCATGTGCTGGTAGGCGAACAGCGACCCCGTGCGGCCTATGCCCGTCTGCACCTCGTCCAGAATGAGCAGGATGTTGTGCTTGTCGCACCAGGCGCGCACCCGCTTCAGGTAGTCGGGCGCCGGCACGATGACGCCGCCCTCGCCCTCGATAGGCTCCAGCAGGATGGCGCACGTCTTCTTGCTCGTCGCCTTCTTGATGGCGTCCACGTCGTTGTACGGGACGTTGACGAATCCCTCCGGCAGCGGCGTGTAGGGCGCCTGGTACTTCGGCTGGCCGGTGGCGGCCACCATCGCCAGGCTGCGTCCGTGAAAGGAGTCCATGGCGCTGATGATTTCATACGCGCCGTCGCGGTGCAGCTTGCCGTAGCGCCGCGCCAGCTTGATGGCCGCCTCATTGGCCTCCGTGCCGCTGTTGACGAAATAGGCGCGCTGCAGGCAGCTATTCCGCACCAGAAGCTCCGCCAACTGCACCTGGGGAACGGTATAGAAAAGATTGGACACGTGCATTAGGGTGCGCGCCTGCTCCGTGATGGCGTTGACCACCACCGGGTGGCAGTGTCCCAGGGAACACACGGCGATGCCGTCAATAAAGTCCAGGTACTCCCTGCCCTCGTCGTCCCATACGCGAGTCCCCTGCCCGCGCACCAGAGTGACGGGCAGTCGCCGTCCGGTGCGCAGGAAGTATTTGGACTCCAGTTCTTGCCAGTTGCTCATGGCGTCTCCCTCCTGAGCAGGACTATTGCTTGCTCAGATCCGCCAGGCGGCTCAGGCTCTCCTGCATGAGCTTCGACGCTTGCTCCAATGCCTTGATAGCCTGCTGGAGGCGCTCCACCTCCTGGCGGAGGGTACCCACCACACCGGGCGGAGCAGTCGGCGCCCCGGGCTGAGCCGGAGACGGTGGCGCGACCGCCTGGCCCACCAACTGACTTAGGCTGTCCGACAGGCTGCCGGCCATATAGACCTTGTCTCCGCTCGCGACGACCACTCGCTTCAACTCAGGGAAGTTCAGGTTCGCGGCCTGGAGGTAAAGCGGCTCAACGAAAAGAATGGACTGGCCTATGGGTATGACCAGCAGGTTGCCCCGGATGACCCGCGAGCCGCCCTGGTTCCACAGGTTCACCTGCCGCGCGATCTCGGGGTCGTTGCTGATGCGCGCCTCCACCTGGGCCGGTCCGTCTATCTGCCTGTCCTTCGGGAATCGGAAGCTCTGCAACTTGCCGTAGTGCGGCCCGTCCATGCGCGCCGCCAGCCATGACACAAGATTAGGCTTGTTCCGGGGCGTAAAGGGCAGGATAAGGACAAACTCCTCCCTGGTCTCCCCCGGCAGCCGCATGTTGACGTAGTACGGCTCCATCGTGATGGAAGCGTCGTAGTACACTTCCTGCGGGATGCTCCACAGGTCCTCCTGGTTGTAAAAGCCCTGGGGGTCCGTGATGTGGTACTTCAGGTACATCTCCGCCTGAATCTGGAACATGTCCTCGGGATAGCGCACGTGATTCCGCAGCCCCGCGGGCATCTTGTCTAGGGGCTGAAAGAGGGTGGGGAAGACGCGTTCATACGTGCGAATCAAGGGGTCGTCCTGCTCCGCGACATAGTATGTGACAGAGCCGTCGTACGCATCCACGACTACCTTGACGCTATTGCGGATGTAGTTAATCCCCTGCCGGTATGGCTGGGAATAGGGATACTGGTCCGTCACGGTGTAGGCGTCCTGCATCCAGTAAAGCTTGCCGTCGTCGCCGACCACGATGTACGGGTCTTTGTCCAAGCGCAGGAACGGCGTAATTTGCTTGACTCTGTCCGCTATGTTGCGCCGGTACATGATGCGGCTCCGCGGCGTCAGCTCGCTGCTCACTACGATGTTCAGATCGTTGAACTGCCAGGCGTAGGCCACGCGCCGGAAAAGCGAGTCAAGGGCGATGCCCCCCTTGCCGGCAAAGCTCGTATAGACGGGCTTGTCCTCCGGCGTCGGATAGTCGAACTCAGGCGTGTTGCTATTAACGATGACGTAGTTCCCGGTCCGCTCCCCAAAGTAAATCCGCGGCTCTTTGATCTTGACCGCGCCTTCCGGCGGCACGTCCTTCACCAGAAACACAGGGCGGCCTTCGGGCGTGAACTCCGTGACGCCGCTCATCGCGACGCCATACCCATGCGTGAACTGGAGACGCTGGTTAACCCAGCGCTGGGCCTCCACGGGCAGGCGCTCCGTCGCCAGCTCGCGGGCCGCCAGCATCACCTGCCGGTATTGCCCGTTGATGGTGTACCGGTCCACGTCCACGTCGTGGAACTCGTAGTAGAGACGGATGAACTGGATCTGGTTATAGGTGTCCTTCAATGGCCGGTAGTCCCAAAGCCGGATGTTGCTCACCGTGCCCGGGTTCGCCTGCAACTCCGTGTCAGTCACCGTGGCCCTGGCCGGGTACTGCTGCTCCTCAATTCGGTCCAGCCCAAACGCCTGCCGTGTCATCCGGACGTTGTTCACAATAAATGGTTGCTCGCGGATGAACTCGTTAGGCTCCACGTCGAAGCGCTGCACGACCGCCGGGTACAGGTTGAGCCCCACGATGGCGGCCGCAATCCACACGGCCACGGCACTCACGGGCACCCGTATCCCTTGCAGGAAGATGCCCACGATGAACGTCACGGCGGTAGCCAGACCTATCACCATCAGCACGCGCAGCGCGGGAAGCTGAGTGCTCACGTCAGTGAACGTGGCGCCGAATATCGCGCCCCGCGGGGAGAACACCAGGTCATACGTGTCCAGCCAGTAGCTGGACACCAGGACCAGCATGACGGCGGCGCCCAGCACGAGGAGGTGGGCCTTCACCGCCCGCCTGAGCTGGAAGCCCATGCCCCGGATGCTGAAGTTGAGGAAATAGACGCCCAGCACTCCCGCGAGGGTGAGGACCAGCGCCCACAGCAGCCAGGACTGGACAAAGCGGTACAGGGGAAGCGAAAAGACATAGAAGCCGATGTCCTGGTTGAACAAGGGGTCGGTCTTGCCGAACGGGACCTGCGCCATGAAGCGCAGAAGCGTGCCCCACTCTCCCGTGGCTACCGACCCAAAGATCACCGCGAGGGCAACGCTGCCGAGCAGGATACCAATGGTCAGCATCCGCCGAAGGGTGGCCGCCATCTCCACCGGCACCTCGGGGGCCGCCGGCCCCACGGACTGCCGATGGGCCAGCCAGAGGTTGGCCCAGAGCAGAACGCCCGCGACCACCGCGCCCACCGCGAACAGCAGCGCCTGGGCGCTTACCGTTTTGATATACACCGACGCGTACTCGACGTTGTCGAACCAGAGGAAATCGGTGTACGCGGAGCGCACCAGGTTCAGCAGGATCAGCGCCACGCCGGCAATGGCTGCAATAAGCAGCCAGCGGGATGAAAACGCCGGAGCGCCACCACCAGGTATGCTCTCGTATGGGGGTTGTGTGAATTTCCTCCCCCAGCCAGCTGGCAGCTTCATTAAGCCCCACCTCCTTTTACGATGCGAGTGCCCTCACCGCGGCCTTCCACGGCCATAAGCAGAGCGTGTGAGGAGCGCCCGTCTATGATCAGCGATTCGTCGGCGCAGGCAAGGGCGCGGAGACACGCCTCCACCTTGGGGATCATGCCTCCGGAGACGACATCCTTCGCCGCCAGGTCCCTGGCCTCCGTCGTCGTGAGCCTGGATATGGGCGTCCCCGACCTGTCGAGGATGCCCGACACGTCCGTCAGAAAGATGAGCCGCCGCGCGCCGGCGGCCACGGCGACCTCGCCCGCCACCGTGTCGGCGTTGACGTTCAGAAGCGCGCTTCCCTCACGAGGCGGGCTTTGCAGCGCAATGGGCGCCACGACCGGGATGCAGCCCGCATCCAGGATGGCGCGCAGAGGCGTCATGTCCACCCGCGTCACCTCGCCCACGTAGCCCAGCTCGGGATCCATGACCCGCGCTTCCAGCAGGCCGCCGTCCGCGCCGCAGAGGCCCATCGCCTTGCCGCCCAGCGCGTGCAGTCCAGCGACCAGCTCCTTGTTGACCAGCCCGGCCAGCACCGCGACCACGACCTGGAGGCTCTGCGCGTCGGTGACGCGCAGCCCGCGCACGAACCTCGTCGGGACTCCCTGCTTGTCCAGCCACTGGGTAATGGTCTTGCCGCCGCCGTGGACAACGATGGAACGGACGCCGCGCCGCTGAAGCGCTACCAGGTCTTCAAGCGTCGTGTCATGAGCGCCCAGCGTACTGCCACCGATTTTCACGACGATGGTGTCCGTGGGCGTACCCCTGCGTGTGCGCGACTTGGGAGAAGTCAGGGCTTTGTCCTTATGTCCGGTGCTCCCGCCACCTTCTGCAACTGCCGGGCGTGCTCCGCCACATGGCTGATGACACTGTCCTCGATGAGTTGCCCCGCGCCGACCAACTTGCCGTCCAGGCGATGGCCCTGGCGCAGCAGGTCCGCGTCCCTGAACGCGCGCAGGCGGCGCAACGCCTCCGTACTGGCGGCGTCGAAGCGCTCCACCGCATGGCGCGGGTCGCGCGGCGCCCCTTCGCCCGTGGAATGGGAACGGGAGCACTTGTCCGCTTCCGCCAGCCGCCCGATAAGTGGGTTGTCCTCTCGGGCGATGCTCTCCGCCTGCCCCACCCAGAACGTCTGGATTTCGGCGGCGTGGCCCACCACCTGCGCCACAGTCCAATCGTCAGCCGAGGGGGCCTTGCTGAAAACCGAGGGGGGAATATTCCGCAGGGCCTGGAGGAAGTCCTTCTGGGCTTCTTCCAGACGGGTTGCCAAGCCAGCGACTGTTGATTGCGTCACGAACGCTCCTCGGACTCGCCCGTACTACATCGGGCAGCCCGCCGCTAGGTTGTGTACTTGCTGTTGAAGGTGACGTATTCCTCGGTGAGGTCGCAGCCCCACGCCGTCGCGGAGGCGTCGCCCAGGTTCAGCGACACGCGGATGCTGACCTCCGGGGCGGTCATCGCCTTCACCGCCGCCTCGCGGAAGAAGGGGATGGGCTTGCCCTCATCCAGGACGCAGATGCCGTTGATGTAGCACATGAGCTTCTGCTCCACCACCCGCGCGCTGCTCCGGCCCAGGGCCGCGATGACCCGGCCCCAGTTCGGGTCGTTCCCGTGCACCGCCGCCTTCACCAGCGTGGAGCCGGCGATAGTCCTGGCCGCGTCGCGCGCGTCCTTCTGGGAGGCCGCTCCGTCCACCGTCACCTCGATCATCTTCTCCGCGCCCTCGCCATCCCGCGCGATGGCCTTCGCCAGGAACGCACACACCTCAGTCAGGGCGGCGCGAAAGACGTCGGCATCCGGCGAATCGCCGCTTAACGACTTGTTCCCGGCGGCGCCGTTAGCCAGCAACACCAACGTGTCGCTGGGGCTGGTGTCCCCGTCAATGGTCAGCATGTTGAATGTGGAGTCCGCGGCGTCACGCAGGGCGGCTTGCAGGAAGCGACGCTCGACGGCGGCGTCCGTGGTCAGAAAGACCAGCATTGTCGCCATGTTGGGGTGAATCATGCCCGCACCCTTGGCGATGCCCCCCAGGGTGACGGCCTTGCCGCCCAGCTTGAAGCTGACGGCCACCTCCTTGGGCCGGCGGTCCGTGGTCATGATGGCCCGCGCCAGGTCGTGTCCGCTGGAGACCGAGAGAGGAATGCCCGGTATGGCCCTTCGTATGATCCCCATGGGAAGCTCCATCCCGGTAAGGCCCGTGCTTGCGATGAGCACGCGGCCAGGGCCAATCCCCAGCTTGCGTCCCACCAGTGTGCAAATCTCCTCCGCGTCCTTGACCCCCTGCTCGCCCACGTAGGCATTCGCGATGCCCGCGTTGACCACCACCGCCTGCGCCTTCCCGCCCGCGATGTGCCGCGCGCAGACGCGCACGGACGCGGCTCTGACGGAGGTGGTCGTGAAAACGCCCGCGGCGGCGCACGGCGCTTCCGAGTACAGGATGCCGAGGTCCAGCTTGCCCTCGCCCTCGGTCTTGAGGCCCGAATAGACGGCGCCCGCCTGGAAGCCCGTGGGCGACGTCACCGTGCCGTCGGGCACCTGCTTGAATGGAGAGGAGTTCTTGGAGTTCAACACGTTCCGCGTCTCAAAGCCAAAGCTAAGCAAGTATAGCACAGGGTCATAAGGGCGGCAACGCGAGAGTACCGCGTAGCCGTGATAAGGTGGCGTATGCGCCGCTGGCCGGGGCGCCCCCCGCGCTAGAGGTAGCCCGTCTTCGCGAGAAGCTCCGCCGCTAGGACGGCGCCCTTGGCCGCCCCCATCCGGGTGTTGTGGGACACCAGCACGTACTTGAGGCCGTTCGGCAGCGCGGTGTCCGCGCGCAGGCGGCCCACCACCGTCGCCATGCCGCCTTCCGTGTCCCGGTCGAGCCGCGGCTGCGGGCGGTACGGGTCCTGGCGCACCACGATCATGTGCTCCGGCGCCGACGGCAGCTCCAGCTCGTGCAGGCCGCCATCGAACTCGGACATGGCCTTCGCCGCGTCGTCCGCGTCGCACGGCTTCGCCGTCGAGAGGAATACCGACTCCGTGTGCCCGTCCTTCACGTTGACGCGCGTGCAGGTGCAGCTCACCGCGATGTCGGCGGGCGTGATGCTCCCGTTCTTGAGGCGCCCCAGGATTTTCAGGGACTCCCGCTGGACCTTCTCCTCCTCGCCGAAGATGAACGGGATGACGTTGTCCAGGATGTCGAAGGCCAGCACGCCGGGGCTGCGCCCCGCGCCGGACAGCGCCTGCATCGAGGTCATCAGCACCGTCCTGACGCCGAAGCTGTCTTGTAGCGGCTTGAGCGTGATGGCGAGGCCGATGGTCGTGCAGTTCGGCTGGGCCGTGATAAAGCCCTTCCAGCCGCGGTTCTTGCGCTGTCTTTCCAGCAGCACAACGTGGCCGTTGTTCACGCCGGGCACGATGATGGGCACATCCTCCTCGTAGCGGAAGGCGGAGGCCGTGCTGATAACGGGCGTGGTCCGGGCGAAGCCAGGCTCCAACTCCCGCGCCTGGTCGGACTCCACGGCGGAAAAGACGAGGCTGAGCGATGACGCGTCGAGCTTCGCGGCTTCGACGACGGGCATCGCGAGCGCCCATGCGGGCGGCGGCTCCTCGCAGTACCAGCGGACGGCGCCCGTCCTGGGGTCGCGCAGCGCCTCGCCGTAGGTCTTGCCGGCGGAGCGCTCCGACGCGGCCAGCGCGGCGACCTGAAACCACGGGTGCTTGTCCAGCGCGACGAGGAACTGCTGCCCGACGATGCCGGTGGCGCCCACGATACCAACGCGGTGCATGTTTGCGTGCTCCTGGCCCGGAGTGGCGTTCAGCCCTGATCTACTTCCGACCTATTATAACAGGGCACGCTCCGAACAGCGGCGGCCAGAGCGTCCACAAATGCATGGGGACAGCGCATGGCGGGAGCGCGCAACGAGGAGGCGAGGGGAAATGCGCGAGCTTCACATAGAGAACAAGGGGAATGTGCCAAAAAGAGGCGTCTCTACTGCTTGCGGCAACGATTGACGCGAGCCTACTAAGTAGCGTATCCTCGCGCACAATATATCGTTGGACGGCTTCCGGTTTTCCCCGTTTGACCGCAAACCGTCGCAGGACACCGAAGGCCGGTCGAACCGGCGAGTGGTGAGAGAGAAAGGGTGCCCCATGACGCAGCCCAGCGGGACCAGCCGCCAGACTATGCGCTATAGCCTCGACGAAGTGCTCTCCGGGATGCTGGCTTCCACCACGCGCGGCGATTTCACGGACGACACGCAGCGCCTTGGCGTGATATTCAAGGCGCTGTCCGAGAAGCACGCCCTGCTGGCCCCCTTCGCGGCGGTTGGCGGCGAGGCCGACTTCTCCGCTCTCTTGCAGGGCGCGCTGCAGAAGATGGTGGACAAGAAGATGCTATCGCGCGAGGCCGGACGCTACGTGCTGACGGAGAAGGGCCGCGCCTCCTGCGTCAGCAGCAAGCAGATCCTGTTCAACAGGAGCGATGTCGGGCTGCTCGAAGCCGCCGCTCGGGACTTCGACGCCGCCTGCGCGTAGTCGGCGCGCCTGGCCGCGGCGCTGTCGCGGAGCGGCGTCCCTCCCCTTTTATCCGCCAGGCCACCGCCACCTGCGACGTGCAGTGCGCGTGATACCGTCCTGTCATTCCTCGGTCGTCCGCCTTTCCAAGAAAGGACTCACTGGGAATATCAACATGCGCGCGCCGCGTGGTAAGGAGAGTGCAGGGAACCTCGTTCCCGCCGGGGGACAACGGGGGATACCCCCGTTATTTCTCTTCCCCCTCTCCGTGAACGGAGAGGGGGCTAGGGGGTGAGGTCATACCGCCACCTGCGATGTGCACTGCGGGCAGCGCGTCGCCTTGAGGGCTATCCGCGAGAGGCAGTACGGGCACTCCCGCGTTGTCGACGCTGCGGGAGCGCTCTTCTCATCCATCCACCGGTTCACCTGTCGCACCAGAATGAAGACCGCGAAGGCGACAATGAGGAACTCCATGATGGTCGTGAGGAAGACGCCGTAGTTGATGGTGGCAGCGCCCGCCGCCTTCGCGTCCGCGAGCGTCGCGTACCTCTCGCCCGAGAGGGGGATGAACAGGTTCGCGAAGTGGACGCGGTTCAGGACGAGGCCGATGGGCGCCATGATGATGTCATTGACTAGCGACGAAACGATCTTGCCGAACGCCGCGCCGATGATGACGCCGACGGCCATGTCCATGACGTTGCCGCGGGCTATGAACTTGCGGAACTCTTGCAGCATGGGGCCTCCTACTTTATCAACACAAACCTATTTGCTTGTGTCCTTCGCATCAAGGAAACGCATGGTTTCTTCAAATTCCTTGAGCTTACTTGGAGCCACGTACACGTACTCCACTACTGCGCGGAAAAATTCTTCTATGCCACGCACTTGGATGGACTTGACGCCTTTGGTGATGTTGTGCGCACCAGCATTGCCAAGAACCCGAAGCACATCCGTCATTTTTGACAAGACCGGAGGGATCTCACCCTTATTTGCCATATCAAGAAGACGCTTTTGCAGGTTTCCCTTCTTCGCTTTGCGGTCATCGCAAACAGCCTCTAATGCCCGTCGTATCTGCGTGGCGAAAGCATTGGGAGCCGAGTGTTTTATCCTTTGCGCTTCGGCATAGCATCCAGCAACAACCTGCGGAACGGACCCGTGGAGAATTCCGGGATCCGGCCAAAGTAGAGTCGCGGCGGCAAATTCGGCCTCGCTAACGAATTCGAATTCCGCGTGGTATACAAGGATCTCGCCGCACGTTTCGCAAACAACCACATAGTACGCGCTAGGGGTATCATCGCCAATCAAATTGCCATCTACTGAATAGCTTTCGCCGAGATAACGTTGGGTATGCACGACACGCTGAGGCGCTCGGTTGCCACAGTGTGGACAATAATTGACAAGTCGAACTTGCTTCTTTGTGCTCTGTCTCTTTGTTTTCGACCGTGACTTTTCTTGTCGCATCGCAACGCTTATCCCCTTCCACGCCGTCTCGCGTCCCTCCGCGACGAGCGCATCCTCCACGCGCGGCCCTCGCCTACGCGCCACGCCTCCTTACGCAAGTTGAGGCCGCACCCGCTCGTTCCACAGCCGCAGGAAGCGGCGCCGGTCGGTCCCGCGCACCTGCAGCGATATCTGCGTCACGCCCATCGCCTGCATCTCCCGCGCTCTGCGGACGAACGTCTCCGGCGAGCCGCAGAGGGAGAACGACCGCGCGAGGTAGTCCGCCACGCCCGGATCGTCGGCCAGGCGCGCGTGCGTCGGCGTGCCGAGCGCGCCGTGCAGCAGCGGCTGATACTCCCGCTGGATGCGCTGCATCGCGGGCGCGAACTCCGGCGGCAGGTGCATCCCCTCGGTGGTGTAGCGGAAGACGTGGTGGGCGCGCGTGACCAGCGACGACTTCAGCTCGTTCAGGGCGGTGGCGTCGTCCTCCGCCAGATTCGCCATGACTCCCCACCATACGTCAACGTCGTCCGGCTTGCGTCCCGCTTCCCGCGCCCCCGCGCGGACCTGCTCCAGCGTCTCCCTGACCGCCTCCGGCGAGATGACCCCGGCGCAGATAGCGCCGTCGCCGACGCGTCCCGCCAGGCGCGCGGTCTTCGGCCCGGACGACGCGACGTACACGGGCACGCTGCGCTTCGCGTACGACAGCGCGACATGCCGCCCCTGCCACTCCGCTTTCCCATGCGCCATGAGGTCCTTGACCGCCCTCACGTACTCCTCAAGGTACGCCATCCGCGACGGCTTCATGTCGGCGTTGAGCACCGCGCTGTCGCCGCTCCCTATGCCCAAGTACGCCCTGCCGCCGGACACCTGGTCAACGCTGACGATGGCGGAGGCGGTGACCGCGGGATGGCGCGTGAGGGGGTTCGTGACCCAGGGGCCGATGAGGAGGTTGCGCGTGCGCACGGCGGCCAGAGTGCAGCGGACGTAGGTGTCCAGATAGATGGACTGCGAGTCGCCGACGCCGAGGCCCCAGAACCCGGACGCATCGGCGATGTCCACGTACTCGAGCCAGTCCGCCAGCTCGTCCCTGCCGGCGAACGATATCTTGAAGTTCACGCTCATGGCGGCGGCTCCTTCATTCAGCGTTGTGTGACCCGCCTGGTGTGATGTCTCAAAAACCCTTTTACAGTGACCCAACTGATGTTGTCATTCCCGCTTTCGCGGGAATCCAGACTGTACCCCTGGATTCCGGATCAAGTCCGGAATGACGGACATTGTAAAGCGGTTATTGAGACGCTACATTACCCCTTCCAGTCCGGCTTGCGGCCCTCCACGAACGCCTTGTAGCCTTCCTTCGCGTCCGGCCCCGGGCCCACGAGCGTCCGCACGTTCGTCGCGTAGCGCAGCCCCTCGTAGAACTCCATGTTGAACGCCCTGTCCAGGTGCGCCAGCGTCATCTTCACACCGTGCGGCCGCATCTGCGCGATCTTCCGCGCCATCTCCATCGCCCCCTCGACCGCCTTGCCGGGCGGCGTCGCCTCCACCGCGAACCCGTAGCGCTCCGCGTCCTTGCCGTTCAGCACGCGGGCCGTCAGAATCATCTGCTTCGCGCGCTGTAGCCCGACAAGCCGGGGCAGCCGCGTGGACGCGCCCCAGCCGCCCAGTCCTGCGCCCAGGTTCCGCAGGTGCAGGTCGCTGACCTCCGCCGTCTCCGCGCACACCCGCAAGTCGCACGACATGGCCAGCTCGATGCCGCCGCCCGTGCACGTGCCGTCAATGGCCGCGATGGACGGCTTCAGCATGTCCTCGATGGTGTTCAGCAAATCGTTGGCCTTCAGCCCGAACACGTACGTGCGCTTGTCGCGCTCCTTGAGGTCGGCGCCCGCGCAGAAGCACGGACGACCGTCGGGCCGGGGACTGCCCGTGAAGATATAGACGTGGATGTCGTCGTCCGCCTGAATCTCGTCCACGGCGGCGCGCAACTCGTCCATCATCGCGTCGGTGATGGAGTTCAGGGCCTGCGGGCGGTTCATGGTGATGAGTGCGATGTGCGGCTCCGGCTTCTCGAACTTGATGCTCTGGTAGTCCACGGCGCGCCTCCTTGCGTGTAGTAGAAATGACGAGCCGCATCGAGCGACTCTGAGGTCGGCGTCAGTGTAGCGCGTTTCGCGAGAGGGGGAAAGAGCACAATGAACAACTGAGGAGGTCAGACGGTGGGGTGCGCGACCTACACGGGGAAGACCAGCACGGACAGGTCGCTGAACGGGGCCTTCTCGCGCGCAAGCTCCGCGAGGGTGAACCCGCGCTCGCGCTGGCCCGGACGGGTCAGCTCCTCGAAGACGCGCACGACGCGCGTGGGGGCCACGCCCGCGGCGACCAGCAGCCGCGCGATGTCCGCAGGCATCAGGTCGAACGGACGCGGCAGCGCGATGACGTGGCGCCTGTTCTCCTTGAGCGCGGCGGCCAGCTCCGCCACGTCGTCGCCGATGGACGCGCGCTTGTGCAGCGTCACAAACAGGCTCTGCTCAACAGGCACGCCCGACAGCGCGGCGGCCACCTGGATGGAGCTGATGCCCGGCATGACCTCGACCTCGCCGCAGGCGCGCCGGACGCGCTCCACCAGTTCCCGCGCCGAGACCGAGGGGTCGCCCGCGGCGCAGACGACGCACCGCTTGCCCAGACGGAATGCCGCTCCCACCCGCGCGAGCATCTCTTCCTGGTTCTTGTAGTCCATGACGAGGCGCTCACCTGTGACCCACTTGTCCACGGTGGCGAGCACCGTCTTGAACCCGGCGACGACCTCCGCCTGGGTGACGATGTCCACGCCACGGAGCGTCATGTAGTCGGGGTCGCCAGGGCCTACGCCCAGAATGACAACTTTCGACATAAGGCCCCTTTGCAGACTACTTGGGAATAATGACTTCGATGTTCTTGTAGGCGATGGCCTCCGCCACCACGGGAGGAAGCTGGCCCAGCACAAAGCGGAGGTATGTCACCGCCTGCTTGACCTGCGCGGGGTCGGGTCCCACGTCCACGCCCGCCACGAAACGACTGGGGAACTGCTGGAACAGGACCTTCCACGCCTCGCGGACAGTGCCGTCCGGATTGACCAGCGAGTCCGGCGCCGAGGGCGGCAACAGGAGCAGACCTCCCGACAGGTCCATGTAGAGGTTCGGGTATTTAACGAGCAACTGCTCAATCTTGGACGTGGTGGTGTGGCCCAGGACGGGGTACTGGTCCCGAGGCTCGCCCGCGTGGGACCAGATGACGAACGCGCGGGGATTGTGCGCCACCATGTGCTCCAGTTCGTCGCTGAAGACATGGCCGGCGCTCACCATGATGGGCGCCCGCAACTCGGCGGCCATGTCCATCACTTCGAGCAGACGCTGGTCGTCGGGCGGCACATTGGCGGTCAGAGGCCCCGGCTGCCCCTTGACCGTCGAATCGCCGCGCGTGATAACCTCGCCGATGCCCCGGAACACGCGCGACGTCAGCTCCTGGCGCACCTCCTCGATGGGCCGGTACACGGCGGGATAGTCGCGCACCGCAAAGCTCCACGTGGAGAAGGGGATGAAACGGTCCGGGTAGCGGCCCGCCACCGCGAGCGGCAGGGGCGCGGCGCCCGGGCCCCACAGGAGCACCACCTTGTCAATGCCCGCCGCGTCCAGCGCCTTGGGGTAGCCGTCCAGGCTGGCGAACTCAGGGCCAAGGTAGGAGTGGTGCGCGTCATACAGCTTGCCCGTGTACGGCTTGATGTCCACGAAGTTGTAGATGGACGCCGTGGCGATGTCAAAGCAGCAGGTCAGCTCCTTCCGCGCCACCTTGAGCGCACCGCGCGCGGAGGTGAGCGCGGCGTCCGCTTTGTTCAGGTCGGCCTGGAGCGACTGGACCTGGCGCTGCGAGGCCTCGGCGCGGGACTGGGCCTCCCGCGCGGAGTCAAGGTCTTTCCGCGTCCGCGCAAGCTCGGCCCTCGCCTGGGCAAGCTGGGCCTGCAGGCTGTCCAGTTGCGGCTGGGCCGTCGCGGTCGCAACGAGATACGCCGACACGCCTCCCGCCATCAGGCCAAGGGCGATCCCCACCACGAGCCATCCGAATCCACGCAAATATAACATAGCAATCGGTTATCCATTCTACTCCACGACGGCCCGCCGCTCAATGAACGGCAGCCTTGGTCTGTTGGACAGCGTCCGCATCTCCAGACACGCGCTCTTCGACCACTGGGTAGCTCACCGCGCTCCACCTGAAGGCCCAGCGCGTCACGTGTTTCACTCTTGGGATTTGTGAATAAAAGCACAACTTATTTGACAAATGGACTGCCTTCCAGTCCCAATTGCCAGAGTGTCCGGCCCGCCGTCCCATTTCTATTGTGACCGCATCGGCACACTTGGAGACCGCCTTTCCTTGCAGGCCTCTGTATTTCTGAACTCATTCCGACTATAATGGCAGCATATGAATGCGCATAGCCTCTCCGCCCTTCGTCGCATCTTCACCATCCTTCTTCTGCTCGCAGGCGTTGCTTCGCTGGCCGTAGACGTCGCGCGAGCGGCGGCGCCGACCATCCGCGTGCTGCAAATCAAAGGCACCATTAATCCGGTAACCGCGGGTTACCTTGTCCGCGGCATCCAGCAGGCCGAGGAGGACCGCGCGGGCGTTGTCCTCATTGAGGTGGACACGCCGGGCGGCTTGGACACGTCCATGCGCGAGATGGTCCAGGCCATTGTGAACTCCCGCGTGCCCGTGGTCACCTATGTTGCCCCCGCGGGAGCGCGGGCCGCCTCCGCAGGCATGTTCATCGTCATGGCGGGGCACATAGCGGCCATGGCGCCCAACACGGCCATCGGCGCGGCGCACCCGGTGAACCTGGGAGGCGGCGAGCAGTCCAGCCAGGACAGAGTGTCCGCGAACAAGGCTGAAGCAGACGCGGCCGCCTACGCCCGGAGCATCGCCGAGTTGCGCGGCAGAAACAAGGAATGGGCGGAGGGCGCCGTGCGCCTCACGGACACGGCGAAAGGCTCCGCGACCGCCGACGAGGCGCTCAAGCTCAACGTCATAGACCTGGTGGCCACGAACCGCGACGACCTTCTGGATAAGCTGGAGGGGCGCAATGTCCGCCTGCTGACCGGAGAGGCGACCCTTCAGACACGCCTGGCGCCGCAAGAGGTCGTTGAGATGTCGCTCTTCGAAAGCTTCCTTTTCGCCATCAGCAACCCCAACGTGGCGTTCATCCTCCTGTCGCTGGCGACCATCGGCATCTTCTTCGAGCTTGCCAATCCCGGCGCCATTCTGCCCGGCGTGGTCGGCGGCGTCTTTCTCCTCCTGGCGCTCTACTCCCTGGGCACGCTGGACGTCAACTGGACGGGCCTGCTCCTGATCGCGTTCGCCTTCCTGCTGTTCCTGGCCGAGGTTTTTGTGACCAGCCACGGCATCCTGGCGGTGGGCGGCGTCATCTCATTTGCCCTCGGGGCCATGCTCCTGTTCTCCGCCAGCCCCCTCTTCGCCCTCGACCTGCGGGTGTTGGGAATAGTCCTCGCGGCGCTGATCGCGTACTTCGCGTTCGTCACCGTCATGGTGCGCAAGGCGCACCTCCTGCGCGTAACGGTGGGAGGCGCGGAGACTCTGGTGGGACGGACCGCGACAGCACGGACGGACCTCAGCCCCGAAGGCTACGTGTTCATTGAAGGGGAGCGATGGCTGGCCCGCGCCGAGGGAGCGCCTGTCAAGGAAGGCGACACGGTGACGATCTCCAAGGTGAAAGGCATGAAGCTGTGGGTCATGGCGGCCCGCAAGGAAGAAGAGGAAAACGCATGAATGTCATCACGCTCATCGTTGCCCTGGGCATTCTGCTCCTGCTGCTGCTCATCATTGTCCCTTCGACTGTCCGTATCGTCCAGGAGTATGAGCGGGGCGTCATGTTCCGGCTGGGCAGGTTGCTTGGCCCGCGAGGCCCGGGCGTCATCGTGATGATTCCCTTCGTTGAGCGTATGCAGAAGGTGGACCTGCGTATCATCACGCTGAACGTGCCCGCGCAGGAGTGCATCACCAAGGACAACGTCACGGTGCGGGTCAACGCCGTCGTGTACTTCCGCGTTGTGGACCCGAACGCCGCCGTGGTCAAGGTCGTGGACCATATTCAGGCCACATCGCTCATGTCCCAGACGACCCTGCGGAGCGTCCTGGGCCAGTCTGACATGGATGAGCTCCTGACCCAGCGGGAGCGCATCAACCAGCGGCTCCAGCGCATTATTGACGAGCAGACCGAGCCATGGGGAGTCAAGGTGAGCCAGGTCGAAGTCAAAGACATGGAGTTGCCCCAGGGGATGCAGCGGGCGATGGCGCGTCAGGCGGAGGCCGAGCGCGAGCGCCGGGCCAAGATCATCCACGCCGAGGGCGAGGCCCAGGCGGCGGAGCGGCTCGCCCAGGCGGCGCAGCTCATGTCCGTACATCCCGCATCACTGCAGCTCCGCTACCTGCAGACCCTGGCGGAGATATCCACCGAGAAGTCCACCATCGTGGTCTTCCCGCTGCCCGTGGACCTGCTGCAGGGGTTCCTGAAGACAGTACCTAGCAGTCCGCCGACCCCGCCAGCCAAGACCAGCTAGCCCTGCCAATCCAAGTTGCGCGGGCTTCGGCCCGCGCAGGTCAGGAAAGCACCGGCGGAGCGCATCGCTCCCATCCCGATGTGCGGCCGCTGCGGACGTCGTCGTATGAACGACACCAGAAGCACATCTTCATGCCCGGGTCCTCTCCGGCGGGCTCCCATTGAGCGCAGCCCATCCCGTCGGGGACTACCCACTTCCCCCCGCGAGGACACAGCACCATTCCGTAGAAACGCCTGAAACAGTTCCCGCAAAGATTCTCGCCGCCCAGGAAAATGCCGCCTCCGTGCTGACAAACCGCCATGGCGCACCTCCTGCTTGATCTGCCGCTCCGTCCAAAACTCCGCCAAGCCCATTGTACAGGGCGCAAGTCGCAAGGCAACAAACAAAGCGCACATTTACGTCACAGAGGCCAGAGCGATGACATCCCAGGCCAGGGGTCGGGCGACAGCTAGTCCAGGCCCAGCCGCTCCAACTCCGCGTCGCCCATGCCGAAGTGGTGTGCGACCTCGTGGAGAACGGTGATGCGCACCTCCTCCACGACCTCGTCGTCCGAGGCGCAAGCGGCCTCGATAGGCTTCTGGAAGATAAGAATGCGGTCGGGGAGCGCCATGTTGTAGTCGAAGCGCTCGGTGAGCGGTACGCCCATGTACAGGCCCAGCAGGTCGCGTTTGTCCTCCGCGCCCGCCTCATCCAGGTGCTCCGGAAAGACCGCATCCCCAGCCTCCAGCCACTTCTTGCCCTTTGCCCTCGCCACGTCCAGCAGCACGCCCCGCGTGACAATCCCATCGCGCACGGTCTCCGCCGAGCATACGCTGGCGCCGGAGCTGACAGTGACCACGTCGGCACGCCTTCCGTTGTACATCTTCCCCTTCCAGAGAAAGTGGCACAGGCAGTCCAGATGTGGCACAGTGAAGCCATGGAAGACGAGGCCCATGAAGTCGAGGGCCATCTGAGTAGGCTCGTGGGAATGCTCACCGACCCACGTCTCGCCCGTGCTCATCATGAAGTGCAGCGGAAGATACGGCACGTCTGTCGCCACGCCTTTCTCAATGGGGCGGGCGCAGGACACGGCAATGCCCTTGCGGACCAGCCGTACCGCCTCAAGGCGCTTTGCGGGGGTGATGAGGTTCAGCGTGCCCAGCTCGTCGTCCGGGCCCCATCGTCCCCAATTGCTCAGGGTATCGAACCATTTCAGTACCTCGGCCTCTGTAGGGACCTTCCTACTGCGTCCGGTCACCAGACGGCCTCCTCAGGCATAAGTCGTGGCGCGCCGCCACGGAGGGATTCCATTCGCTACCGCCCAACATGGGCTTACAGCGCGGTGGCACCCCCGTCTATAGTGAACATGGCGCTGGTCACGTAAGACGACTCGTCCGACGCCAGATAAAGGACCAGGTGGGCAACCTCACCCGGCCTGCCGAGCCGGGGCAGGATGTTCCGGCGGATGCGCGCCTCGCGGTCGCCCGGGGGCACGGTCACCAGAATCCCCGTGTCAATGCTCCCCGTGATGAGCGCGTTAGCGCGAATGTTGTGCTTGCTGTAGTGAGCGGCGATGGAGCGCGTCAGCGCCGCCAGGTTCAACGCATGACCGTTGCTGCTCCTTCGGACTTAATAAACCCTCTCTTCATAAGCAACCTGCTCTTTGAACCACCAGGTGTTGTAATACACAATGATTGTAACTGTTACAAACAGGAATTGACATGCAACAAACCATATGATAACCTCTTCTTCACTATATCTAACACCGTGGCTAAATGCATAAATTATGGAGGTGCATATTGGTTGGCCAGATGGTTGCAATACTTAGCCCCGCGGCTGCTCCCGCGAAAGCGATTCAAAAGATATCTGACCGAGTCAGCACATTGAAAGGGAAAAGCGTAGGCATTTACGACAACTTCCTTTGGGCTAATTTCGGACGCTTCGCCGACCGACTTGAAGAGCTCTTGAAAAACGAGATGGGCGTGTCTCAAGTGGTCCGACTGCGCGGCGTTACCCCAACTTCACTAAGCAAGCGCATGACCCCAGGGAAGATTCATCTCAGCGACGCAGAATTGAGCGCGTTCGCGGGACAGGTTGATACAGCCATAGTCGGCC
>JAUSIH010000088.1 GCA_030648205.1 Dehalococcoidia bacterium
CAGAAGAACAAACTCCGTTCGCAACGCCACGGTAGACACCTCCTGCCATGGCATGACCACCTCCTGTTGTTGAGAAGTCATGCCTATTATGGTGTCCACCATGTCCCTGATCACGTGTTCACGATGTCCCTGATCCATACATCGTAGGAGAAGGGGGCCAGGGGGGATAAGGTAAGCTCCCCTTGACATCCGGAGCGCCGCATGCCACAATAGTAACTGTTACTACTAAATAGGAATTATCATCACAATGGCTGAGACCCTGCAGCGGAAAATAATCCTGGAGGAGCTGCGCCGCTTCCGTCGCCACTACAGCGCAATGGATGTGTACGAGCGCGTCAAACGGCGCATCCCACAGATCTCCTTCGCCACGGTCTACCGCAACCTCAAGCTCCTGCGAGAGAAGGGCATGGTCCTGGAGCTTACCCTGGGGAAGGAGGCTTCCCTGTGGGACGGGCTGGCGGAGCCGCACTATCACTTCACCTGCAAGTCCTGCGGTGAAGTCTCCGACATGCCTGTGGAGTACGACAGCGCATGGGAGCGGACGATAGCCAGAAAGGCTGGTTTCGCCATCACGGGACACCGTGCGGAGTTCTACGGGTACTGCGACAAGTGCAAGGACAAGGCTTCCGTCGCGGAGCAGCGCGGCGCGCGCCCTCGCGGGCGCACGCGCAAGGGGCATGCAAACGGGCATCGCGCCTAGAGCACTGAGGAGGTAGCGGACACCGGAGAGTTCAGCCAGACACAGCGTTTCACATCACCCTGTATGGCGCGTCGAGGGCCTTGAGGCCCTCGTTCAGACGCCTGGCGATAGCACAAAAAGCAAGGAGGAGGAGCTATGACCACCAAGAAGACCCTGAAAGACACAAAGACCCATCAGAACCTCAAGGACGCCTTCGCGGGCGAGTCCCAGGCCAACCGCCGATACAACTATTTCGCCCGCGTCGCCGACATCGAGGGGCACCCGGACATCGCCGGCGTGTTCCGCGACACGGCGGAGGGCGAGACCGGCCACGCCTTCGGGCACATGGACTTTCTCAAGGAAGTCGGCGATCCCGCCACCGGCGTGCCAGTGGGCGACTCGGAGAAGAACTTGAAGTCCGCCATCGAGGGCGAGACCTACGAGTACACACAGATGTACCCGGGCATGGCCAAGACCGCGCGGGACGAGGGTTTCACGGAGATCGCCGCGTGGATGGAGACGCTGGCCCGCGCTGAGCGCTCCCACGCCGGCCGCTTCACCAAGGCCCTGGACGCGCTGAAGGCGGGACAAGCCTAGGAACAGGACCCTCTCGGCGCCAGACCATGAATGAGTGCCCCGCCAATGCGCGGGGCACTCGCGTCTTACAGCCGTGAGCGGACATAGCTACCAGAGGCGCCGCAACAAAAGGTCGTGAGAGAACGACGACGGGGAGACTTCGATGACCCTGGACATGAGAAAGCCGGAGTACTGGGACGACAAGGGGCTGGACAAGGAGCTTCGCCGCATCTTTGACATCTGTCACGGGTGCCGGCGCTGCTTCAACCTCTGCCCCTCCTTCGACGAGCTGTTCAAGGCCATTGACTCCAAGGGCGAGGACGTGGCGAACATGGGCCAGAAGGACCTCCGCCTGGTGGAAGACCTGTGCTACCAGTGCAAGCTGTGCTACAACCATTGCCCATACACGCCGCCGCACCGCTTCGCCATTGACTTCCCGCGCCTGATGCTGCGGGGCAAGCTCATCCACGTCAAAACAGAGGGCATCCCCCTGCGCGACCGGCTCATGGGCAACACCGACGGGCTGGGCAAGCTGGGCGTCGCCACGGCCCCCCTTGCCAACATAGGCAACCATATTCCAGCGCAGCGCTGGGTCATGGAGAAGACGCTACGCATCCATCGCGAGGCGCCCCTGCCGGACTTCGCCAGGCAGAGCTTCTCCGCCTGGTTCAAGAGCCGGAAGCGCAGCCTCAGCGCGCCGGACGCCGTCAACGGGAAGGTGGCGCTCTTCTATACGTGCTTCGTCAACTACTACGACCCGGATGTGGCGAAGGCGGCGGTGCGCGTGCTGGAGCGCAGCAAGGTGGAGGTGGTCGTGCCGGAGCAACGGTGCTGCGGCATGCCGTACATGGACAGCGGCGATATCCAGTCCGCCAGGCGCAATGCGGAGGCCAACCTGAAGGTACTGGCGCCGCTTGCCCGGCAGGGCGTGCCCATCGTGGCGCCCGGCCCCACGTGCAGCCTCACGCTGAAGCAGGAATACCCGCACCTGACGGACTCGCCGGAAGCGAAGCTTGTCGCTCAGAATACATTTGACCTGTCCGAGTACCTGATGAAGCTGCACAAGGACGGCAAGCTGGACACCAGGTTCGCGCGGGGCGCGGGCAAGGTGAACTACCACGCGCCGTGCCACCTGCGCGCCCAGAACATCGGCTACAAGTCGCGCGACCTGATGCAGCTCCTACCCGACACGACGGTGAACGTGGTGGAGCGGTGCTCCGGGCACGACGGCGCCTGGGGCATGAAGGAGCAGTACTTCAAGCTGTCGCTCCAGGTCGGGCAGCCCCTCTTCGACGGCATGCGGGAGGGAGCGCCGGACGCGGTCGTGTCCGACTGCCCGCTGGCGTGCATGCAGATAGCACACGTCACCGGGCGCAGGCCGGTCCACCCCATCCAGGTCGTGGCCGCCGCGTACGGTCCGCCGGACAAAGAGACGTAGAACCTGTGGAAAACCCCAGGATTCTACGCTGGACTACCGAAGGCGCTCATGATTCGACAGGCTCAGCTTGAGGACCACCCCTCGTTCCTCCCACGTTTATAGCCGTCGCCAGCACGTGCTGGCGACGGCCGTACTGCGGGGGCAACGCACTCTACGACGTCTCCCCGTCCTGAGGGTCCAAAGGTGACCTCGAAACAGCGGCGGTCCTCCACTCGGGCGTTTCCCTCCCCTGGGGCAGGGCCCTTGACGGTGGATACGGATCCGCAATTTGCTCCGTTGCTCAGCAGTTACTCTTTGCCATCCCATACCCCTAGTCTACCAAAGACTGGATGAGGTTTTGCAAAAAGCTCTAGGCCACCCTGATATTGCACCACTTCCTGGGACTGTACTCAAACCTCAAAACTTGGCCGAGCAAAATGGGCAGAGAAACAGTTGACCTTCCGCTTGTAACAGAGTATAAATACAGCAACGCGGTACTGGGAGGGATAATGGGCCAGGGTTTTCGGCAAGGATATATTGTGCTTGGGATGAAGGGGAAGACGAAGGCCTCCACGCGAGATAAATGGAGCCAGGATCTGGACAACGTCTGGGATGAGATAGCACCGGTTATGCGGAAGCAAAAGGGCTTCCTAGGCGTGAAGGCACTTTGGAATATCGCGAATAACCAGGAAATGTTATTGTTGGCCTATTGGGAGCGTCTTGCTGACCGTTTGGCTTACGAAAACAGCGTGGCGGGCGGTCTCCGGGCGCGTATGGAGACGATACTCCAGGGAATGCCATCTCGCCCCAAATACCGCATGATCCGAGACACAAGAGTCGAGTTGAGTGACATCAAAGGCGGTCACTTGGTGACTAGTTTGACTGCCACGTCACGGGCTTCCTCTCCTGCAGAATTTGAACACGACTTAGGTAAAGTATGGGACCGACCAGGAAGAATTGACGCGTCGCATACTGACTCTCCTTTCCTAGGCGCGCAGGTTATTTGGAGCATTGATGGTACTCGCGAGGCGTGTCTTCTGACATTCTGGAGGTCTTTGGAGAAGCAGTCAACTCACGAGACCACTGCGCCCTTTCAGACTGGCGCGAAATTCCAGGAGATTCTCGAGCCTCCTATTGTGCATTCGCAGTACGTCATTATTAAGTCGGTTTAGAAAGGGCGTCGGCATTATCTTCATTTCTCGCCGATGTTCACAGCCGCGATTTCACAAATGAGAGCGTAGCGCCAATCGGTGGTCCACAATCCCAGCCGGAATAGAGGAGGGCGAATTTATGAATCCAGCATATCCCGTGCGGAATCCATGGCACCATCTTGGGCTTGTGTGCGCCATGTTATCCTTCATCCTTGCTGTTGCAGCCTGCGCTCCGGCCACTCAGGGCACGCCGACACCTGCTCTGACTACACCTGCAGCGTCCGCCGGAACAAGTCCGACTCCGCAACCGACTCCGGAACAGCCTCGCTACGGTGGCACCCTGACCATTAGCACAGTCTCAGACCCGGAACATTTTGATGTTCAACAGGGTTCCGGTATCAACGTGGTCATGCCGCTCGCTCCCGCCTACAATAGCCTTCTGTACTACGATTCTAAGACGGGATCCAAGATCGTTCCCGGGCTGGCCGAGAGTTGGGACGTTGCCAAGGACGGCCTCACGTACACGTTCAAGCTACGCAAAGGCATCAAATTCCACGATGGTACGCTGCTGAGTGCGGACGACGTTGCCTTCAATCTGGAGCGCATGAAAAGCCCGCCTAAAGGCGTAGTGAGCCAAGTCGGGCCTTACATGGTGACTGTCGACAAAGTCCAGACAGTTGGTGATGACACGGTCACAGTCACAATGAAAAACCCGTTCGCCCCCTTCTTGGCTGCATTGGTCTTGGACAGGGCGCCGATGTTCTCCCAAAAAGCCGTGCTGGTGACGGGCGACATGAAGACCACCGTCATGGGAACAGGCCCTTTCAAGTTTAAGGCGTACACTCCAGGCGTCAGCTTTGAGCTGGTCAAAAACCCCGACTATTGGGTTACGGGCCGGCCCTATCTCGACGGCATACGTTTCGCAATCATTAAGGATCCCGCGACACGCCTGGCGGCGTTGCGCACCAGTCAAACTCAGCAGAGTGGGCGGGTGTTCGGCGCTTTGACTCCCGCAGAGGTAGCAACCCTAAAGAGCGACGTTCCAGATATGCGCTTCGTGCCGTCCCCGTCAGTCGTCGGCCCGTGGTTTTTCATGAACATGCGCAATCCACCCTTCAAGGATGCCCGAGTGCGCCAAGCGATTAACCTTGCCCTAGACCGGCAAGCAGCTATCAAGGTGGTTGCCCAGGGCGCGGGATCTCTGGGTACGTATTTCCCTAATGAAGGATGGGGAAGCTCAACTGAAGAGCTTCTTAAGCTTCCTGGGTTCCGCCAGCCGCATGACCAGGACTTGGCGGCAGCGAAGAAACTTCTCACCGATGCGGGTTATCCGAACGGATTTTCGTTGAAAATACTTTCACGAAACAACGAGGTGACGAAGGCGGGGGCGGTGTTCATGACCGACCAGCTATCGGCGATCGGAATCACGGCGAGCGTTCAGGTCATGGAAGACGGTGCCTTCTTCGACAGCGGCCGCAAAGCCCTCCACGAGGCCATGGTCTTCACGCCGGCTACCGTGATCGCCGACCCGTATGACTTGGGGCGGTTCTTTGCTCCCAATAATCCTTTCAACTTCTCAGGGAATGATAATGATGCAAAATTGAGCGACCTCTGGGGAAAGCAAGTCCGCACGATCGACGAAGCGGCGCGGAAACAAATTATTCTTGACGTTGAGCGCTACCTGCTAAACGAACAGGTCCCAGCAGTCCCCATCGTTTGGCCCACGACGTATATCGCGATCTCGTCACGCGAGCACGGCTTCGTCCCGGGGATCACAGACTATTCCAACAATCGCCAACAAGATACATGGCTCTCCCCATAGAGAGCAGTCGCATGCTCCGCTTTAGGGCATCAGCGAAGTTTAGACGCATTGAGGTATGAAGAATCGAGGAGACCACGGCTTGGTTGAGGATCATTCGGAAAGGCGTGTTGCCGTTATAAGCGAAAGAAACGAGCCTTCGGAATACATGGCGAGTATTTAACGAGAATAGCGCACCCACGAGACACCGAGCTCAATTCGCCAGTTCCGTGATATCGCGCAAGCATTCGCCCGCTAGTCTACCCGCGCCAGTCGTCCACCCAGTCCTCGATGTCCGGTACGATGGTACCCGACGGCAGCCGGCGTGTTGAACCATGTCCTTTCGAGTGGATCCGAACTGACGGACTGCGATGCTACAATCCGGAAGTGTTGAATCCAACTATTGAGGCCGAGTATCCTTATCGCTGAAGGCAAACGCGTCGTAGGTGGCGCGTGCTCATCCCACCATGCGCGGGGAGGAAGCCTCGCTCACCCTGGGCTTGTCGAAGGACGAGCGTGTCCGCTTCTGAAACGCCTTCTCGAAAGACAGGAGGGCCTACGCGAGCCCTAGTCACGGGAGGCACGGGCTTCCTGGGCCAGGCCATCGTCGCCCGGCTGCTGGCGCGCGGCGACGGCGTGGCGGTCCTGGCTCGCCGCGCCAGCCGTATCCCGCCCGCGTGGGCAGGGCGCGTGGACGTGCGCTACGGCGACCTGACGGACGTCCGGAGCGTCGCGGCGTCGCTCCACGACGTGGACACGGTGGCCCACTCCGCCGCCCTCGTGACGTACAGCGGCGCGCGGCGGGACGACTATCTGAGAGTGAACGTCCAGGGCACGGAGAACGTGCTGGCCGCGATGACAGCCGCGGGCGTGCGCCGACTGCTCCACGTCAGCTCCGTGGCCGTGTACGGAGTCGAGCGCGACCACAGGGGCGCCAATGAAGCGGCCCCCTACGGTGTGCAGACGCTAAGTCCCTACGCCGCCTCCAAGATCGAGGCGGAGCGGCGCGTCTTGGACTACGGGCGCAGGGGCCTGCTGGCGGTGAGCGTGGCGCGGCCAGGCTGGATATGGGGGCCGGGCGACGGCGCAAACGTCCCCCGCCTCATGCCGTTCATCCGACGCGGCCTGGTCCCGCTGATGGGTCACGGCGACAACGTGCTGCATTTATCTTATGTCGAGAATGTAGCCGAGGGCTGCGTGGTCGCCCTGACCTCGGAGCGCGCCGTGGGCCAGGTCTACAACCTGACCGACGGCGGATCGGTCACGTACCGCCGCTTCGTCGGCGACCTGGTGCAGGCGCTGGGGATGCGGCCCCGGTACGTCCGCATTCCGTTCGGAGCGGCTTACGCCCTCGCCGCGCTCATGGAGGGGCTGTACAACGTTATACCCGGCGGGCGGCTGCCGCCCCTGACCCGCTGGCTCGTGCTGAACACGGTGCGGCATATGGAATTCGATATCGCAAAGGCGCGCCGGGAATTGGGCTACGCGCCGCGCGTGACGTACGAGGACGGCATGAGACAGACGACGCCGTGGCTACGCGCGCTCGCCCAGGGCGCCCGGGCCGCCGAAAAGGAGGCGACTTCAACATGAAGAGAATTGAACAGTCCGATGTGAAGCTTGGCGCAGACTACGAAAGCATTCGGCCTCGGTTCCGCGCGCGCGTCATCCGCGAGAAGGAGCAACGGCGCGTGCAGGTCGGCGACGCGGTCTCTTTGCACTTCGAGAACAGGGACACGGTGCTGTTCCAGGTCCAGGAGATGGTGCGCATCGAGCACATCACGGAGTCGGACAAGGTCCAGCACGAGATTGACACCTACAATCAGCTACTCCCCGAAAAGGGCGAGCTGAGCGCCACTCTGTTCATAGAAGTGACGGACGCCGACCAAATCAAACCCATGCTCGACCGTCTGAAGGGGATTGACCGCGGGCGCAAGGTATTCGTGCGCTTCGATGGCAAGCGCGTCGCCGGCGTCTTCGAGGCGGGCTACAGCACCGAAGTGAAGCTCAGCTCCGTCCACTACGTGCGCTTCCCGTTCACTCCTGCGCAGATGGAGCAGTTCGCGGCGGCGCAGGACGTGGCCGTGGTCATCGAGCACCCCGGCTACAAGGCGGAGGCGCAGGTGCCGCCGCGCACCCACGTGGCACTGATAGCGGACCTGGCCGCGCGCTAGCGTTCCGTCCCTGAAGTACGTGTATGCAGTCAGGCATGGGAAGCGTTCGAGGTAACGCCCCTCGCCACTTACCGTCTTTCCGGCGAAAAGCTTGCCCCGTACCCGATACGGGGCCGGAATCCAGCGTTCGCTGGTGCTTCTCTGGATACCGGCTTCCGCCGGTATGACATGGAATAAGGAACGTTTTCCCGAAACAGGACGCTAAGAAGCTGGCTGCTCCCCCGCTCTGGCGCGCGAACCCTGAGAGGCGGAGACGCCCTGTGTCTCCACTCTGTCCGCTATCGTGCTGGCAAGTCGCGTCAGCGCGGCGTTGTCGAGGCTCGCGACAGGGTGCGGGACGGCGACGAAGGGACGCTCCGGCACACCACGAATTCGCGCAATCGCCTTGACGGTGGCCGTGAACGGCTCGGTGCAGACCAGTATCGAGGGAATGCCGCGCTCCTCCATGGAGATGCTGTCATGCATACTGCATGAGCTGCACGAGCCTCAGTCCCCCAGGCCCACGAGCACGATGTCGCATTTCCTCGCCATCTCGTCCAGCACGGCGGCGGGTGCGGGCCGCGAGCTGCTGCCGCTGGTCATGAGCACGCTCCCCGCCAGCTTGTGCCGTCGCGCCAGCTCCTCATAGACCAGGGTCAGAAGCTCCTTGGCCTTGGGCTTCAGGTTCTCCAGAATGCCCACCGTCGCGCCCTCCAGGCTGGCGAGACGGGGCGCGGTCTTCCCGGAGCGGGCGACCTCCCGCACGACGGGGTCCAGGATGACAATGCCGCTCTGCGCTTGCTGTTTGCTCATCGGCGTTTCTCCTCCCGTTGACGTACTACGCTTTGGACCTGGCGGGCGGACGCACCGCGCGCGTCACCGCCTTCGAGTTCAGCCCGCGCCCCCAGGGCGGGATGCAGATGGTGAACGGCCCGGCGTCGCCGCCTCCGGTGAGCACGAAGATTCCCTCCGCGCTGCGCACCGTGGGGACCCACTTCGTCGCGTCCGACGGCTCCGGCGCCCCCAGCAGCAGGCCGTGCTTCTTGAGGTACTCCGCGGTCCGTCCCGCATGAGTGGCGAGGTACTGCCGGATGGACTCCTTGTCGCAGCCCTTGCCGTGGAGGATGCGCCGAAGCTCCGGCGAGAAGATGACGACGTACTCGCCCACGCTGGGCCCGGACGCGAGCATGGTGCCGGTCCCCCGCATGGTGTCGGCGACGGCGGAGAGGATGACCTCCGGGTCGGACGGCCCCGCTACGTTGACCTGGTGCGGCCCCTCCATCGCCATGATCGTGACCGTGCTCTCCTCGCGCTTGAACCCGCGCTCCACGTGGAACGGCGTCCACGGGCTGTTCGCCTCGTCCTCCGCGATGCAGTAGGTGTACTTGCCAGGATGGCCGAAGCAGGACTTGTCCAGCACGCCGGGCGTGCCGCCGAAGACGTTCAGTATCAGAAGCCGCACCGTGCGCCCGATGGTGGCGTTCGCGCGGTTGCCCGGCCCGAAGAGGTTGACCCCGCTGTTGATGCCCAACTCGCGGGTGAGCGGCCCGTTGCAGATCACCAGCGGCGCGGAGCCGCCGGTGCTGATGGAGCTCCCGTGCAGGTTGTACGCGTCGTCGGTCATCGCCTCGACGATGGCGAGGACGACCGGAAAGTACTCGATGCGACAGCCCGCCATCACGGCGTTGACCGCGACCTTCTCCGCCGTGGCCGTCCGATCGCGCACCAGGTTCCGCCCGACGACCTGCGCGGGCGCCACGCCGACGTAGTCAAGCATGGCCGCCACGCGGTCTTCCGTGGGCGGGACCACGGGCAGGCCGTCCGTCCAGCCCTGCTCATAGCAGTACTCGATGGCGCTGAGCGCATCGGCGAGGTGGTGTCGCTCCGCCCTGGGCGGCGTAGTCGTCATGGGGTCACTCTCCGAATAGCTGGATAGTAGCGCACGATGTCTGTCATGGTGTCGCCCTCCCGTGGGCGTATTATGCGCCCCGCCCCTATGACCGTCAAGCGCGGCTTATCCCCTGCCAGGACGTTTGGTACGGGGCCACAGCCTGCGATGGTTGATGCAGTTACGGCCTCACCCCCTCAGTCCCCCTCTCCATCCATATGGTGATGGAGAGGGGGAAGAATAGGGATGTGGGGACACCCCACACCCCGGCAGGAGGGGCTCTGCCTCCTGCACCCTCCAGCGTGGCAGGACGACACCCTGTTGAGTGACACTGGGAGCATCTATCGGCAAAGGGCGTGCACGGAGCCCGCGGTTCCGACCGGGGTTTTAGGGGTGTCCCCTAAAGCTGTCTTCTCTCCCCCTCTTAGGCCTAAGAGGGGGAGTTCCTACGTTTTGCTGCTAAGACAAAGCTAGTTCATGTCCATTAGAACAAAGCGCGATTGCTCTGGCGCGAGCGGCTATCCCTTCCTATGCTATGATAGATAGCGCATCCAGGGGAGGTAGGCCATAGACACCGAACGGCTCTCAGAACTGCTCGCCCGCGTCCGCTCCGGCGAGATGGACATCACCGAGGCGCTGACGCGGCTCAAGGCCCTGCCGTACCAGGACATGGGTTTCGCCAAGGTGGACCACCACCGGGCGCTCCGCAAGGGCTTTCCGGAAGTCATCTTCGGCCAGGGCAAGACGCCGGAGCAGATCGCCGCCATCGCCCGTGAGATACTCACGCGTTCCGACAAGCTTCTGGCGACCCGCGCCAGCCCGGAGGCCTTCGCGGTCGTCAAGGCCGCATTGCCTGACGCCGTGTACCACCCCCAGGCCAACGTTATCACCTTGGACCGCGCGCCCGCGTCCGTGCGCCGCCGTGGCGTCATCGTCCTGAGCGCGGGCACGTCGGACATCCCCGTCGCGGAGGAGGCCGTCATCACCTGCGAGCTGATGGGCAACGAGG
>JAUSIH010000089.1 GCA_030648205.1 Dehalococcoidia bacterium
ACGTCGTGGCCGGCGGCCACGAAGCCGTCCACTATATGGGAGCCGATGAAGCCGGCGCCGCCGGTGACCAGGACTTTCGCCATCCCGCGCCTCACTCGGAAGAAGAGATTCGCAGGCAAACGAGCAGCATTATACCACGGCCTTCACTCCCCAGCGCGGCGCGCACCGCGCAGAAGCCGCCGAAAGCGCGCCAGCTTCCGGTCTTTCTCACATAACGTTAGCTTTTCCCGCCGTTTGTTTTACGAAACCTGCCGGATACTGCCCCCCCCCGCAACGAGAAGACTATTGACAGGACGGGCTGTGCGCGCTATGGTGCCCATTGGCGACCCCAGTGGCATGCCACGTGACGCGTGCGGGGTCTGATCAATTCTGTGCAAAGAGGACTGCGGGAGCCTAACTTTTCTCCCGGAAGAACGTTGTACGTTGCGGTAGACTGCGAAAGACGGCAAGAGACGACAGTTGTTTGCGACCATCTCCATTGGCCTTCTATCTCTGAGGACACTGGGGGCGATCCCTCCAGCCTACATAGAGCCAACGGCGGGCGGACTCCTGCTTCAAATAGTGCTTGGTGGTACGGCGGGAATGCTCGTCCTGGGCAGGCTTTTCTGGCATAGCTTTACCTCCAAGTTTCGGCGCAGGCGCGGGAAGCCTGAAGACAAACCCACGGCCAGCCTTCCGCAGGACCACTAAAAGGCACATGCTCACTCCGAACGGGATATCCTTTGATCCCGGCTCGTTCAAGGACCCATACGGCGGCGTCCTCCTCTACAACAACAGGGTCTTCCGCTATTTCACCGCCTCAGGCGCGGCCACCTTCCACGCGGTAGTCGCGTCCGGCCTCTTGGACACGCTGGTCCAGAAGGACGCCGTCGTGGAGGCCCGCGCCGTGGGCCTGTCCGACGTTCCGGGGCTTGCCCAGGCGGCGCCCGACGCCGCGCTCGTCGTGGAGCACCCGCGCCTGCCGTTCGTCTCCTACTGCTACGAGTGGCCATTCGAGATGCTCAAAGCCGCCGCGCTGTGCCACCTTGACATCCTGTCCGCGGCCCTGGAAAAGGGCTTTATCCTCAAGGACGCAACGCCCTATAACATGCAGTTCATCGGGACGCGACCCGTCTTCGTGGACGTCGCCTCCTTCGAGCCTTACGCGGAGGGGCGGCCATGGAACGCGTACAGCCAGTTCTGCCACCTTTTCCTCAACCCGTTGCTGCTGCAGGCCCTCACCGGCGTCCGGTTCCAGGGCTGGCTGCGGGGCGCTCTGGACGGGGTCTCCCCCGAAGACCTGAGCCGCGTGCTTTCATGGCGCCACAAGCTGCGCCCTTCTGTCTTCGTGCACGTGGCGCTCCACGCGTGGCTTGAGGGGAAGGCGCGCTCTGCGCCGGACAAGGTCTCCGTTCCGGAGAGGACGGTCGGCAAGAAGCAGATTGTCCGCCTGGTCACGCAGCTCCGCAAGGCCTTGTACGGCCTTGCGCCGGGGCGCTCCGCCTCCGCATGGACAAGCTACGACGAGGACAACACGTACAGTCCGGACGCCCGCGCCCGCAAGGACGCCTTTGTGGAGGGCATCCTGGCGGCGTCCAGGCCAAGGGTCGTCTGGGACATGGGATGCAACACGGGACGCTACGCGCTGCTGGCCGCGCGCCACGCCGGACACGTCGTGGCGATGGACGGCGACCCCGACGCCGTGGACATGCTGTACAGGCGCGCCCGCACGAGCGCCCCCAACATCCTGCCCCTGGTGGCCAATCTCCTGGACCCATCGCCGGAGCGCGGCTGGGCGCAGGCTGAACGGCGCGGCCTCCTCCAGCGTGGCCCCGCGGACGTGGCCCTGTGCCTGGCGCTGGCGCATCACCTGTCTATTGGCGGCAACGTCCCGCTGCCGCGCGTGGCCGCGTGGCTGCGGCGGACGGCGCGGAGCGTCATCGTGGAGTTCGTGCCAAAGGATGACCCCGGCGCCCAGAAGCTCCTGCGCTGGAAGGAAGACATCTATCCCGGGTACACGCAGGCCGCCTTCGAGGCGGCCCTGCACGAGCACTTCCAGATAAGCGACCAGTGCCGGCTGCCGGACTCCGGTCGTATACTATACAGTCTGACCTAGCCCGCATCAGGAGCGTCGCGTGCGCTTTACGAAATGGTGGCACAGTCTCGCCATAAGCTTCAGCGTCGTCACGTGGGGACTGGCGCAGCCACTGTATACCATCATCACCGGCAACGCCATCTTCGCCCGTGGGACAGGGCCAGCGCTCCTCCTGATGATGCTCGTGTATCAGGCGCTGCCAACGGCGGGCCTGTTCCTTCTGGACCGCGCCATTATCCGCCTCTGGGGAGCCGGGAAGGTCCTCCGCGCATACCGGACGGTCCTGTTCGCCGGTGCCAGCCTCATCTTTCTGCGAAGCATCCAGTTGAATTATCTCCGCCTGGCGTCCTTCCTGGCTGAGGACGTCAAGATATGGCTGGTCGTGGGCCTAGTCGCGGCCATCGCTGGCCTTGCTGTGTTTGCGCACCGCGCAGCTACAAGAACGTTCCTTTACCTTTCCTTCGCCTCGGTTGTCCTTACAGGTGTCTTCGTCTATCAGGCGAACCTGCTGAGCACAGCCTGGAGTAGCCCGTGAGCGGAGGTCGCCGCCTCCCAAGAGACCGATCGCGCCAAGAAGGACCCCATTTTCATCATCATCTTTGACGGCTTGGGCCGACACGTGCTCTTTAAAGATGGGCAGATCGACCGGGAGCGCTTCCCTAGCTTTGCCGCCCTTGGCGGGGACAGCGCAGTGTTCACCAACGCCACATCCAACTACGGCATGACTGCTCTTTCGATACCCAGCTTCCTCACCGGGAGATGGCTGCCGCCCGAAGATTTCCAAGGAAATCTGTGCCTTCAATCCACCGGCCCCTGTGCTGACAGTGTTCTACGCGCCCTGGCAGCCAATGGCTACGTCGTCGAGTTTTTTGAAATCAGGCCCGATTGGCAGGATGCCTCCATCATCCGCCACCATCCGTATGCAAAAATCCGGTTCGTGAAAAACCAACAGGTTTGGAAATTGTACTGGCGAAGAGCGAGCGAGAAGTACGAGTCTTATCGGCCGTTCCCGGAGTCTGC